>JANNGN010000662.1:0-2481 GCA_031403895.1 Rubrivivax sp.
GACCACCCCGAGACGACGATGCTGCCGCTGATGCAGAAGTTCAGCCGCCTGCAGCAGGAACTGGACAGCACGCGTCACCAGCTGGCGCAGCAGCTTGCCGCGCAGCGCCGGCCCAAACACACCATCGCCAGCTTCATGGGCACCAGCCCGGCGGCGCTGGAGGTCAAGCGCCAGGCGCGCCGCGTGGCGCAGATCGACAGCACCGTGCTGCTGCTGGGTGAAACCGGCACCGGCAAGGAACTGCTGGCGCATGGCATTCACGGCGCCGGGCGCCGCGCGGCCAAGCCCTTCGTGGGCGTGAACATCGCCGCCGTGCCCGACACGCTGCTGGAGGCCGAATTCTTCGGCGTCGCGCCCGGCGCCTACACCGGTGCCGAGCGCAAGGGCCGCGACGGCAAGTTCAAGGTCGCTGACGGCGGCACGCTGTTCCTGGACGAGATCGGCGACATGCCGCTGGCGCTGCAAGCCAAGCTGCTGCGCGTGCTGCAGGAGCAGGAGATCGAACCGCTGGGCAGCAACCGCATCGAGCGCATCGACGTGCGCATCATCGCCGCCACCAGCCGCGACCTGGCCGCCATGGTCAGTGGCGGCAGCTTCCGCGCCGACCTCTACTACCGCCTGAACGTGTTGCCGATCCGCCTGCCGCCGCTGCGCGAAAGACTGGCTGACCTGGAAGCGCTGGTGGAAGCGCAAAGCGAAGACATCGCGCGCCGCAGCGGCCTGCCGGCGCGCAGCGTGTCGCCCGAAGCGCTGGCCCTGCTGGCGCGGCGCGACTGGCCGGGCAACATCCGCGAGCTGCGCAACACGCTGGAGCAGGCGGCGCTGATGACGGATGACCTGGTGCTGGAGCCGGGCCACTTTGATGGCAGTGCTTCAATACAGGCGCCGCAGCCCGAGCCTCTGAAAAACCGGGTTGAGCGTCAATCGGCAGCGCCCCTTGCACCCGTGCCGCCGCTGGCTGCGGCAGGCCCGCGTTCACTGGGCGACCAGGTGGCCGAGGTCGAACGCCAAGCCATCGCCACGGCCTTGCGCAACGCGCGCGGCAACCGGGCGCTGGCGGCCCGGCAGCTGGGCATGTCGCGCGCGGCGCTGTACGACCGGCTGGCGCGCTGGCCGGAGTTGTCGGCGTCGGGAGATTGAACGCGGGCGCTGCGTGTCAGGGCCTGGCGCGCACGACCTCGGGCACCTTGCGCTCCACCTGCTGCATCACAAGGTCGCGCAGTTGCGTCATCTTCTGTGCCGGTGTCAATACGGTCCAAGGATGCGCTGATGGGGACTTGGAACCCGCCACCGGTGTGATGAGGTTGGCCCGAGTGGCCGCTGTGCCAACCACTTGCGAGGAGGCCACGTCGATCAGCGTGGCGCGGAAGTGCGTGAATGACGCGAGGTAGCCCACCCCGACTTCCTGGGCTTCGATCAGGCGCACGCGGCTGTGGGTGGTCCACGTAGTGGCCCAGCCCTTCCAACTAGCCGCTGCCGTCGCTGCCATTCAGGAACCTGAGGTCGGCGTCGTCGCGGTGGCGCGTGAACACCAGAAGGTGAGTGGACTTGCGCTCGCGCAGAGCACCCAGCAGGTCGTCGGGGATGGTCACTTTGCTTCCCTGCGTGGGTTGCAGCAGACCAAAAAAGTCGCTGTCGGCGGGTGCCAGCAGCCAGATCTCTGCGCCCGGCGTGGCCAGCTTCAGGGCCTTCTGGGCGCTGATCAGAAAGACCTTGTCCAAAGCGCCATCGGGCACGTCAATGCGTTGGCGGAGGTTGTTGTTGAGCAGGCTGCCGATGGATACCTGAAAGCTGACGACGCTGACCTGGCGTGCGACTTCGGAGACGACGGCATACGAACGCGCTGTGGGTTGGGCGTTGGCGGCAACGGCCAGCCATAAACACGCGACGGCAAAGCCATGTGTACAGGCACTTTTCAGCATGGAATCTCCCTGGATTTGTGGGCGCCAGCAGCCTGTCTCAGGACTTTGGAGGCCCTAAAACGACTGGAATACAGACATGCTGTGAACATCAAATTGTCGGAAAACAAGCAATCCAGACTTCAACATGCTTGAAAATCAGTCCGTTCTATAAGTTTCAGGGCTGGATTCGGGACAGATTCCAGGGTTTGCACCAATATCGAGCACCCGGCACGGCGATTGCGATGAGAGAGTCATTGTTTCAGGAGACTGCATGAATCGCCGAATCGTCCCATTCACCCTGGCCGCCTTGTCCCTTGCCATGCTTGCCGCCCCTGTGTGGGCGCAGGCGGGCAAAGACATCCGCATCGCCCTCATCGCCAGCAAGACCGGCCCGCTGGAGGCCTACGCCAAGCAGACCATCGTCGGTTTCAACATGGGCCTGGACTACGCCACCGGCGGCACCATGATGGTGGCCGGCCGCAAGCTGGTGGTGATCGAAAAAGACGACCAGGGCAAGCCGGACGTGGGCAAGGCTGCGTTGGCCGCCGCCTATGCCGACGACAAGGCCGACATCGCCGTC
>JANNGN010000663.1:0-2653 GCA_031403895.1 Rubrivivax sp.
GCGCACGATGCCGAGGTCGCACACCGACAGCGCCGGCACTTCGGGGTCGGGCACACCGGCCAGCGCAGCCCATGCCGCTTGCTCGCGGCTGGTGAATTCGCTGTCGATCACCAGCGGCCCCCCGGGTGCTGGCGCTGCAGCGTTTGCATCTCCGCCAGGATGAAACCCATGTGCTCGCTGTGGCGGCCCAGCGTGCCGGTGCTGAGGAACGGCGTGGCTGCGGGCCACGGCAATTGCGCTTCAGCGAGCACGGCCATCACTTCCGCCAGCCAGCCCTCACGCAGGCTGTCGCGCGCCGGGCCCAGGCCTGCGGACTCAGCGGCCGCGTCCACGGCATCGCGCACGAAGAACTCCGCCGTGTACGGCGCCGCAAGCGCCAGCGCGGCCACCATGCGGCGCGTGGATTCCGGCGTGCCGTCGCCCAGGCGCACGACCCAGTCGCGGGCATGCTGCTGGTGGTAGCGCGACTCTTTCAACGCCTTGCCCGCAATGCCGGCCAGTTCAGCGTCGGCAGACGTTGAAAGCCGCAACCACAAGGCCTTCAGCCAGGTCGCCAGCAGGAAGTTGCGCAGCACCGTGTCGGCGAAGTCGCCACCGGGTGCATGGGCGCTGGAGCGGCGCATCGGCAGCTCCACCAGCGTGAGGTTGAAGTAGTCGCGCTCGTCGCGCAGGAAGGCAAGCTGGTCTGCATCCAGGCCCTGCCCTTCGAGTTGAGCGGCATGGGTCAGCAGCGCGCGCGCTTGGCCCAGCAGGTCGAGCGCCATGTTCGTCAGCGCAATGTCTTCTTCCAGCACCGGGCCATGGCCGCACCATTCGGCCAGGCGCTGGGCGTGGATGAGGCAGGTGTCTGCGATGCGCAGCACGTACTGCACGGGCGGCGTGAGATGCAGGCTGACGGACTCCGCAGTGGTTAGCATCTCCACAGCCCCTACATGTGGTCCACGCTGTCGGGCAAGGCGTAGAACGAGGGGTGGCGGTAAACCTTGTCGGCCATCGGGTCGAAGTACATGTCCTTCTCGAACGGGTCGCTGGCGGTGATCTCGCTGCTGCGCACCACCCACAGGCTGATGCCCTCCTGGCGCCGCGTGTAAACCTCGCGCGCGAGCTGGATCGCCATCTTCGCGTCGGCGGCGTGCAGGCTGCCGCAGTGTTTGTGGTCGAGGCCAGCCTTGGCGCGGATGAAAACTTCCCACAGCGGCCATTCGTTCGGTTCGGGTTTGTGGATGTCACTCATGCTGCCTGCTCCGTGGCGTGCTTCATGGCGCGCTCACGGGCACGCTGTTTCGCCGCATGCGCCATCGCCGCGTCGCGCACCCAGGCGCCGTCGTCCCAGGCCTTCACGCGCGCCGCCAGCCGCTCCTTGTTGCAGGGGCCGTGGCCGCCGACAACGCGCCAGAACTCGTCCCAGTCGATGGCGCCGAAGTCATGGTGGCCACGCGCTTCGTTCCACACCAGCAGCGGGTCTGGCATCGTCACGCCCAGCACCTTGGCCTGCTCAACAGTGGCGTCAACAAACTTCTGCCGCAGTTCGTCGTTGCTGATGCGCTTGATGCCCCAGCGCGCACTCTGCGCGCTGTGCGTGCTTTCGCCGTCGGGCGGGCCGAACATCATCAGGCTCGGCCACCACCAGCGGCTGACGGACTCTTGCACCATCGCGCGCTGCGCGTCGGTGCCTTCTTTCATCATGACGAGCAGCGCGTCGAAACCCTGGCGCTGGTGGAAACTTTCTTCGCGGCAGATGCGCACCATCGCGCGTGCATAGGGCGCGTAGCTGCAGCGCGTCAGCGGCACCTGGTTCATGATCGCTGCGCCGTCCACCAGCCAGCCGATCACGCCCATGTCGGCCCAGCTCAGCGTGGGGTAGTTGAAGATGCTGCTGTACTTGGCCTTGCCGCTGTGCAGCGCGTGCAGCATCTGGTCGCGGCTGGTGCCCAGCGTTTCGGCTGCGGCGTAGAGGTACAGGCCGTGGCCGGCTTCGTCCTGGATCTTGGCCAGCAGGATCGTCTTGCGCTTCAGCGTGGGCGCGCGCGTGACCCAGTTGCCCTCCGGCAGCATGCCGACGATTTCAGAGTGCGCGTGCTGGCTGATCTGCCGCACCAGCGTCTTGCGGTAATGCTCGGGCATCCAGTCCTTGGCTTCGATGAAGTGGCCCTCGTCGATGCGGGCTTCGAAGCGCGCTTCCAGTTGCGCTTCCTCCGCCGACCGCACGGGTCTGCGGTCTTCTTTCGGCGCGGTGTCCATGGCTTGCGTGTACATGCGGTGCTCCTACTTTGGCCTTTTGTCCATCACGCGGCGGGCCTTGCCCACCAGGGTTCTTTCGATCGTGTCCGGCAGGCCCACGTCAACCTGCGTGCTGACGCCGATCAGCGACTTGATGCGCTGCTGAAGCTCCATGGCGATGGCCTCGCGCGACGCGCCCTGGTGCGCGATGGAGAGTTCGCAGCGCACCGTCACTTCGTCCAGCAGCGCGTCGCGCGTCACCACCAGCTGGTACTGGCCCCGAAAGCTGGCCCTGCTGCAGCACCAGTTCCTCGATCTGCGTCGGAAAGAGATTGACGCCGCGGATGATCAGCATGTCGTCGCTGCGGCCCACTATTCTGCCCATGCGCCGCATGCTGCGTGCGGTGGGCGGCAGCAGCCGCGTCAGGTCGCG
>JANNGN010000664.1:0-2467 GCA_031403895.1 Rubrivivax sp.
GCCACAGACTGCGCCACCCCAGCACCGGTGCCTTGGGCAACGGCCTGCTGCGCGGCGTTGGCCGGGAAGAGCGCGCGCCTGCTGCGTGGTGCTCGGCCAAGCGGCTGCCGGGCAGGGCGCTCACGGTGGCGATGACGCGGCAGCGGCCGCTGCTGCGGGCGGCGCACTGGCTGCTGCCGCAGGTGGCAACGGTTCAGACCAGCGATTCACGGCCTTGAGCTGATTGGCGAGGTCGAGGCGCGGAAAGCCCATTTCCAGCGCACGATGGGCCTGGATCAGCGACTTGTCATGGGCGCCTGCGTCAAAGTACAAAAGCCCCAGGTTGTAGTGCGTGAAAGGGTTGTCGCCGACGCGCGCCAGCACCATGTCAAGCTGTCTCAATGCTTCGTCCTTGCGGCCTTTCTTGGTCAGGAAGGTCGCGAACAGCATGCGCGCCGTGTGGTCGTCAGGGCGGAACGTGACCGCGCGCACAAAGTAACACTCCACATCGTATTGGGCGTTGGGCACTCGGGGGCCGGTCACGCGGTCACCGAAGCGCATCATGGAAATGAGGGCTCGGTGGTGATTGGGGAAGGCGCGCAGCGTGTAGTCCAGGTCGCCACCGATGTAGCCGGTCTTGGCCTTGATCAGCGCTTCGACTTCTGGCGTGAAGTGGGCCCCTTCAACGATCGGCAGCAGGGGCTTGTCGGTGCGGTAGTCATAGGGACCGTAGCCATTGGCCAGCGGCCCGCACTGCGAGGGTGACATCTGTGCAGCCGCTGGCCAGGCGCAAGACAGCAGCGCCAACAGCGCCGTTGCCGCCAGTGGGCCGATGCGAAATGTCTGCCGCGTTGACGGCTGCGCCAGGCAAGCTGTGAAAGGGTCAGGCTGCATGGGACTTCTCCAATGCTGAATGCAGTTTGTGAGGGCCTGCGGAATGGCTTGCGGTGCGGTCCCCGTCCGCAAGCCAGCGCAGGCAGTGATCTTCCATCGCAAGCCTGCTGACGCTGGACGACAGCGTGTGATCGGCCTGCGTCAGTTGCACCTGCAGCAGCCGCGGATGCTTCGCCGCAGTCTGCCACGCCGGGTCGATCTGCCAAGCCTGCATGAATTCTTGCGCCGTGAAGTCGTCAGCACTCAGCAGCAGCAGGATGCGGCCGCTGTACTGTTGCCAGTGCAGCGCCATGCGTTGTGTGTAGGGCAGATCGGCTGCCGAGACTGTAGTGTTGGCGGCGGCAGGTGCAGCGCCCTTGGCCGCCAACCGCAGGCTGCGAGCCAGCCCGCCCAGCGCCTGCCAGGCCACGCCGCCGCGCAGCAACTTGGCCCAGAACTCGGGCTCACGCAAACGCTGGGCGTAATAGTGCTTGACGTGCGTGCGCGCCAAAGTGGCCTCGGAGCGCAGCCACGGGTTGAGCAGGCACAGGCCGGTGACGCGCGGGTCTTGCGCGCTGTCGCCCAGGTACAGCAAGGCTGCACTGGCGCCATCGCACAGCCCCCACAACACCACCTGTCGCACCGCAGGGGCGGCCCGCAGCAAGGCTTGCAGCGCGGCGCCGATGTCGGCGCTGATGTCTTCGAAGCTGCGCTGTTCGCCCGTGCTGTCGCCCATGCCGCGGCAGTCGAAGCGAAGCACCGCATAGCCTTCGGCCGCAGCGCGCCGGGCCAGCAATACGAACTGCCGGTGACTGCCGGCGCGGTACTGCGGGCCGCCGACGATGACCAGCACGCCCACGTCTCGCGGTGCGTCCGGCAGGCTGGCAATGCCGACCAGGTCTTGCCCCAGGCACTCGAAGTTGAGCGCGCGCTCGCTGTAGTTCACGCGGCCACCCGGGTTTGATCCAGCGCTTGCAGCGTGGCGGCAATCAACGCCGGGGCGTCATCGATTTCCTGCGTCTGCCAAAAGGCAGGGCCGCTGACCACGCTTGCGCTGGTGTCGTGGCCGGCCTTGCGCCAGGCCGCAACCGCGTTTTGCGTGCCAGGCAACAGGGTGGCTTCGGCGCGGGTGCTGACTTCCAACCTAATGCTTTGCGTGGCCTTGACCGGTGGCCGCAACTGGGCCTGTTCAAGGCCCTGGGCCAGCGCGGGGCTCAGGGTGTAGCCGGCAATTTCGACGGCCTGGCCGGTGGCCAAGCGGGTGCGCAGGGCGTCGGTGGCGCCGAGTGCTTTTCCGTCCAGCATCTGCGCGGCCATTTTCAGGCGCAAGAACTGCTGCAACAGGGGTTTGCCGGCTGCAGGCGGTTGCCAGAACAGGAAGTGGCAGGGCTCGCCCAGCAGCGGCGCGGCCTCGGCAGCCAGCAGGCAGCCGGCGCGCAACCCCCACAGCCACAGCGGTGCGCCGTGCTGCGCCCGCAGCCAGCGCGCCGCAGCCGCCACGTCGGCCAGCCAGGCGGCCCAGGTGGCGTCGGCAAAGTCGCCGCTGCTGTCACCGCAGCCGAGCAGGTCAAGCTGCAACACGGCGTAGCCCGCACGGGCCAGCGCGCGAGACTGC
>JANNGN010000665.1:0-2561 GCA_031403895.1 Rubrivivax sp.
TCTCAGCGCGCACAGCTCCTGAAGCCCGCGAAGATGTCGTTGCGAGCGGGTTCGAAGTAGTTGCGGTACTGCGGGTGTTTCATGCGCGGCTGGGTGCCGAACGAGCCACCGCGCAGCACCGGCCGGCCGTCGAACCAGGGCGCCGAATAGTCGCGGTAGGGGTGGGCCACGAAGCCGGGGTAGGGCGCAAAGGGGCTGGCCGTCCACTCCCAGACGTGGCCCCACTGGAAGGCGTCGCCCAGGCTCAGCGCCGCACATTCCCACTCGGCTTCGGTGGGCAGGCGGCGGCCGGCCCAGGTACACCAGGCCTGGGCCTCGAAGGCGCTCAGGTGGCAGGCTGGCAGGGCCAGGTCCAGCGTCTGCCAGCGGCCCCAGCGTTGCTGCTGCCAGGCGCCGTGGCGGTCGCTTCGCAGGTAGCGCGGTGCCTGCATGCCGTGGGCCTTGCGCCAGGTGCGCGCCGGGCCGGGCCACCAGCGTTCGTCTTCGTAGCCGCCGGCTTCGATGAACGGCAGGTAGTCGGCCCAGCGCAGCACCTGGCTGTCGATCTGGCCCGCCGGTACTTTGACCTCGTGCGCGCCGAGTTCGTTGTCGAAGGCGAAGCCTGCGCATTGGCCGAGCCTGAAGGTGCAGGGCGCCAGCGACAGCGCCGCGGCAGCGGCGGCCAGCGCTTGCGGCTGCCAGCGCGGGTCGAGCACTTCGATGCCCAGCGCCTGCGCCATGTACAGCGCCGCTTCATGGTGCATGTCTTCGTGAAACAGGCACAGGCGGTGGAAGTACAGGCCGTTGTCGTCCTCGGGGCATTGCGCCAGCAGGGCCAGGCTTTGCGCCAGGCCGGCGGCCAGGTCGGCGCGCGTGGCCTGCGCGCCGGGCAAGGGCAGGCCCCAGCGCGTGGGCTGCGCCACCTGACTGGAGTCGTACAAGGCATCGGCATCGGGCCGCTCGGGCGGGCGCCGCGGCACGAAAGGGTCGGCCGCCGCGCCGCGCAGGCGGTGCGGGTTGCGGCCAAGCCAGTGGCTCTGGAACCAGCCGATGTGGCCCAGCTCCCACAGCGGCGGGTTGAGCTCAACGCTTTGCGGCACGACAAAGTCGCGCTGACTCAACGCGGCCTCGTACAAACCGAAGGTGGCCAGCGTGTCGCGGCGCGATGACTGCAGCGCCTGCGCCAGTGTCTCGGCGCCAGCCCGTCGCAGGGACCGGCCCACGCCGGCAGTCGCATTCATTCGCGGTAACCTTTGTCGATGTTGCTGCCGGCCTTGGTCATCGTCACTCCTGCACTGGCCGCTGCCAACAATGGCAACTGGCAGACTGCGCGCCGCTGGGCGCAAATGCTGGCAAAGCATTATCGAGTGCGCCTGACGGACGCCTGGGACGGTGGCGCAGAAGACCTGATGATCGCGCTTCATGCCCGCCGCTCGGCCTTGTCGGTGGCGGCCTGGCGGGCTGTGCGGCCAGGCCGACTCGTGCTGGTGCTGACGGGCACCGATCTCTACCGCGACATCCAGCACGACGCCAGCGCGCAGCGGTCGCTGGCGCTGGCCGACCGGCTGGTGGTGCTGAATGAACTGGGCCTGCAAAGCCTGCCCGCCGCGCTGCGCCACAAGGCCAGTGTGTGCCTGCAATCGACAGCGCAGCGAAAGCCTGCGCTGAAGACGGCGCGCCACTTGCGCGCGCTGATGGTGGGCCACCTGCGCAGCGAAAAGTCCCCGCAGACCTACTTCGAAGCCGCGCGGCTGCTGGCAGCGCGGCCCGACATCCTGCTCGACCACATCGGCAGCGGCCTGGATGAAGCGCTGGCGGCCGAGGCGCGTGCGCTGATGCACTGTCATCCACGCTACCGCTGGCTCGGTGGCCTGCCGCACGCGGCCACGCGAGCGCGCATCCAGGCCGCGCATGTGCTGGTACACGCCAGCCGCATGGAAGGCGGCGCGCATGTGCTCACCGAGGCCATCACCAGCGGCACGCCGGTGCTGGCCTCGCGCATCGACGGCAACCTCGGTTTGCTGGGCGCTGACTACGCCGGCACTTTCGCCTGGGGTGACGCCGAAGGTCTTGCCGCGCTCTTGCGGCGCTGCCGTGACGATGCGGCTATGCTGCCGGCCCTGCGGGCGCAATGCACAGCCCGCGCGCCGCTGTTTCGCCCCGAGCGCGAACGCCAGACGCTGCTCAAGCTGCTGGCCGATCTGCAGCGCACACCCCCTACCGGAGAAGCCCATGAACGCCCCTGAAAAACTCGCCGAGCCGCGTCTGACCTCGCTGTCCCACGGCGGCGGCTGCGGCTGCAAGATCGCGCCCGGCGTGCTGAGCGAAATCCTGAAGGGCACGGCCGGCATGCCGATCCCGAAAGAGCTGCTGGTGGGCATCGAGACTGCGGATGACGCCGCCGTCTATCAGCTCAACGACGAGCAGGCGCTGATCGCCACCACCGACTTTTTCATGCCCATCGTCGATGACCCCTTCGACTTTGGCCGCATCGCCGCCACCAACGCGATCAGCGATGTGTATGCCATGGGCGGCAAGCCGATCATGGCGCTGGCGCTGGTGGGCATGCCGATCAACGTGCT
>JANNGN010000666.1:0-1619 GCA_031403895.1 Rubrivivax sp.
AAGGTGCAGAGCCGAACCCCGTAATCGCGAGCCAGGCCGCCAGGCCGAACTCAAAGCCAGCGCAGATGGCGGTCCCGCCGTGCAGAGGAGTCCTGTTGGAAACAACTGGTTTTGCCTGTGAACGGATGGCTGCTGATTCCGGTGTGACCGCCAGGGCTGCAAGGCCCGAACGGCACGTTTTGTGTGAGGAGCAGACCTTGAGTCTCAATCGCAACGAGAAGGCAGCCGTGGTCACGGATGTGGGGCGCCAAGCCGCACGTTCGCAGACATTGGCGTTGGCCGAGTACCGTGGCCTCACCGTGGAACACCTGAACAAGCTGCGCGTCGACGCGCGGGCCAAGGGCGTGTACCTTCATGTATTGAAGAACACGCTGGCCCGCCGCGCTGTCGCCGGCACCCCGTTCGAGGTGGCCCAGGGTGCCATGGTCGGCCCGCTGATTTACGGCTTTTCCGAGGATGCCGTGGCTGCGGCGAAAGTCATTTCCGACTTCGCCAAAAGCAACGACAAGCTCGTCATCAAAGGCGGCGCGTACGCCGGCAAGGCGTTGAGCGTCGAGGGCATCAAAGCCTTGGCCGCGATCCCGAGCCGTGATGTGCTCATCGCCCAGGTGGCTGGCTTGCTGAAGTCACCCATTCAGCGCATGGCGGGTGTGTTGGCTGCATTGGCTGAAAAGCGCGCTGCCGAAGTGGTGGTGGAAGCAGTTGCAGAAGCACCTGCCGAAGTGGTTGTCGAAGCACCTGCTGAAGCAACCGCCGAAGCCCCCGCCGAGCCGCCTGCTGAAGCGCCTGCCGCCGATGCAGCCCCGGCAGCAGCCTGACGCGCTGAACTTCCGCGCATCCCCCGTACTCAATCCAATCATTCATAGGTAATCCAAATGGCATTCGATAAAGACGCTTTCCTGTCCGCCATGGACAGCATGTCGGTGATGGAACTCAATGACCTCGTCAAGTCCATCGAAGAGAAGTTCGGTGTTTCCGCCGCTTCGACGGCCGCCCCGGCCGCCGGTGGCGGCGGTGCCGCTGCCGCCGTGGTCGAAGAGCAGACCGAATTCAACGTCATGCTGCTCGAAGCTGGCGCCAACAAGGTGCAGGTCATCAAGGCCGTGCGCGAACTGACGGGCCTCGGCCTGAAGGAAGCCAAGGACATGGTTGACGGCGCACCCAAGGCCGTGAAGGAAGCCATTTCCAAGGCCGACGCCCAAGCCGCGCTGAAGAAGCTGCTCGATGCTGGCGCGAAAGCAGAAGTCAAGTAATTGAGCTAAGGGATCGGCTCGCTGCGGTGCTGCGCAAAGGCACCGCAGAGAGCACCTCTAAAGGCAGCGTGCTGCCTTCAGAAGTGTTCTCTGATCCGACTGCAGAGAACGGGTTTGGTCGGGCTCCGGTGCAACGCCGGGGTTGTCCGCCAGCGGCAGGTAGTGGCCTGTCACCAAGCCTCGGGCCGTCCTGTGTGACGCCTGCCTGAGATGCCAGTCAAAGACACCACCCGTGCCAAGGCCAGGCGCGGGTCGTCTACAGGAGAGTTCAATGGCGCAAGCAACCCCCTACACCTACACCGAGCGCAAGCGTATTCGCAAGAGCTTCGGCAAGCGTGAGAGTGTTTTGAAGGTCCCCTATCTGCT
>JANNGN010000667.1:0-2852 GCA_031403895.1 Rubrivivax sp.
AAACAGGCACCGTGGACGCTGGTGGACTTCAACGACCAGCGGCGCGGGCGGCTGGCGATGATCCGCCACCTGCTGGACGCGGTGCCCGAACACGCCGTGCCCGAAGCCACCATCGACTTCCCGCCGCTCGGGCACGAGCCCTTGAAGGAGCGCTTCAAGGCTGGGTTGAAGCCGATCTGAAGGCTTGCCCGAAGCGGTGCCGCCTACCTTGCCGACTACCCTGCCGACTACCCTGCCGACAACCCTGCCGACAAACGGGCTGGCTGCCTGGACCACCCCAGCCGCCACCACCGCGTGCTGTAAATCGGCGGCCCGGTAGAAGCCATCAGGCCGCGCCAGCAGGGTGAACCCCTCTTGGCGCTGCCGACCCCGGCAGCGAAGGCCGAACTGGCGCGCATCGGCCGCTACGGCGCCACCGAATCGATGCCCGTGCCTGACCCGCCGACCGGCCGCTACGACGCAGCAGCCACGCCGTGCAGCGGCCGCGAGACGCTGCTCGACCGCGCGGAGTTCCGAGCGCGGCACGCAGTCATGTTCTGGCAGTCATGGCCTTCGCGCTCCTCTCCTTTGTCGATGCAGTGAATCTGGGGCATTGACAGCCCAGGCCGGGAGGACTTCACTTCGCAGCCCGACTCTCATCAACAGGCCCCGTGTGCCCTTAAAAGGAGACTCCGCATGGCAACCAGGAAGAGCGCCACCAGCACGGCGCGCACCGGCCCCAAGAATGCCGGCAAGCCGACCGACAGCAGTGCCGCGCGCGCGCGCGCTCGGCCGCCACCACGGCCAACACACCCAGTGCAGCAGACCTGGACTTGCGTGACCGCCTGAAGGCCGGCCCGCGACGACAGGCCGGCCCGCCGCTGGTGGGCGACATCATGACGCGTGCCGCAATGGACGCGTTGCGCAATGAAGTCGTGCCCGAGCCCACCGAGCCCAAAAACCGCAAAGTGAGGAAGTGACCATGGCCCTCACCCTTGTTCAAAACGTCGGCCTGAGCGACGCCGCCAGCAGCCAGACCACATCCACCATCTGCGAGCCCACGGCAGCCGCCAACGAGCGCCAGCTCTTCATGACCGGCAACTGGTTCGCCAGCAGTTCGGTCGATGCGGGCGCCAACTGGACCCACGTCAACCCGTTCAGCCGTTTCCCGGCCAGCGCCGGTGGTTTCTGCTGCGACCAGGTGGTGCTGTACAGCGCCCGCCACCGCATCTGGATCTGGCTGCTGCAGTACTCGCAGGGCGCCAACGGCGAAAACATTTTCCGCCTGGCCATCTCGCGCGAGGCCACTTTCGGCAGTTGGTACTACTGGGACTTTGCGCCGCGCGGCGTCAACAGCGCCTGGGCGGGCAACTGGTTCGACTACCCGGACATGGCCTGCACCGACGCCAACCTGTTCGTCACCTTCAACCTGTTCAGCGGCAACAACTGGCAGCGTGCGGTGGTGTTGCGCTTTCCGCTGGCCACGCTGGCTGCGGGCGCGTCGCTGGGCTACCGTTCGTGGGCCACCACAGGCAACGGCTCGATCCGCCTGTGCCGCGGGCCTGGTGCCACGATGTTCATGGGCAGCCACAACAGTGCCAGCCAGATTCGCGTGTTTCAGTGGCCCGACAGCGCCACCTCCATCAGCTGGAAAGATGTGAACGTGCGTTCGTGGTCGGCCGGTGCGTATTCAGCGCCTGGGCCGGGCGGCGTCAACTGGCTGGGCCGGCTCGATTCGCGCATCACCGGCGCCTGGGTGGGCGCGGGCACGATCGGCTTCATGTGGTCGGCCAACCGCGACGGCAGCCACCCGCTGCCGTACATCCGGGTGGCACGCATCAGGGCGTCCAACACCACGCTGATCGATGAGCCCGATATCTGGAGCCGGACATCGGCCTGGGCCTATCCGGCAGCGGCATCCAACGCGCAGGGTGTGGCCGGTTTCGCCGCTTTCTACGGTGGCGGCACGCGGCACCCGGGGCACGTGGTGGGCGTGAAGACAGCCACCGGCTGGGACACCACGCTCAGCAAGACCAGCACCCACAGCCCGCCCAATCAGGCCTGGGGCGACTACCTGTCGTGTACGCCGCACAACGCCAGCAGTGCCCAGTGGGTGGCGTCGGGCTACACACTGCAGGGCGGCACCGCCCGGCGCCACATCGAACCCCGCTACGTCCGCTTCCGCATGTAAGGAGACACCACCATGTATTCATTGATATCGCGACTGCCCGCCCGCCAACTGCTGCTGCGCCATGCCCCCACGCTGGTCGGCGCCCTGGCCATTGCCGAGATGTTCTACAAGTGGCACAGCTTCCTGCTGGAAGCGGGCGGTTTTCTGCTGACCTGGTTTGTGCTGGACGCGGCGGTGAGCTGGGTCGAAAAGCGGCTCACGCGCCGCGCGCCGGCAGCGCCGCCGCAGTAAGCATCACTGCCAGCGTCGAAGCCAAAGTCGAAGTCAACGTCGAAGCAGGCGTCGCCTCGGCCATCGTGCAAGGCTGGCTGGGCCGTGCCCGCCAGCGCTACACCTTGCCCAGCGCCCGCAAGATCTTCTCCGGCGTGATCGGCTGCGAACTCACGCGCACGCCAAACGGCGCAAGTGCGTCGTTGATGGCGTTCATCACGGCACCCGGCGCGCCGGCCGTCCCCGCTTCCCCGGCGCCCTTCGCACCCAGCAGGGAACTGCGCGTCGGCGACTGCACGTGGCTGACCACGATGTCGGGCATCTCGGCGGCCATCGGCACCAGGTAGTCGGCCATGTTGCCGTTCTTCAGCGTGCCGTCAGTGTCGTACAGGCACTCTTCGAAGAGTGCGCCGCCAATGCCCTGCACGATGGCGCCGCGCATCTGCTCGTCCACCAGCATCGGGTTGATGAC
>JANNGN010000668.1:0-2739 GCA_031403895.1 Rubrivivax sp.
AGTTCGCGCAACAGGTGTGCCGTGTCGATGGGCCTGGAAATGCACGCCACCGCACCGGCTGGCGCCGCCGCGCCGACAAACAGCGTGACGGGCAGGCGCTCGGTGGCCAACACAAGTTGCACCGAGGGCGGATGGCCGGCATCGGCCACGATGAGGTCGCCTTCATCGAGCCGCTGCGCCAGCGCATAGCGTGGCGTGCGCGTACCGGCCTGGTGCAGGCACTGGGTGATGGCCTCGCGCTCGGCGTCGTTCAAACCGAGCAGGGAAACGCGACGGACGGTTGGCATGGGGCGCTGATGGTGCGGTTGACACCCGGCGCTGTCAACGCCTAAGCCGCGTGCGGCCAACCCGGGCTGTCGCGCCGCTACCATTGGCGGCCCCGCCCGCAGGAAGCCCCATGCCAGCCACCAGCATCTACGACTTCGAGGCCTTGTCGATCACCGGCCAGCCAGCCCACCTGTCCACGCAACGCGGCAAGGTGCTGCTCATCGTCAACACCGCCAGCGCCTGTGGCTTCACGCCCCAGTTTGCGGGCCTGGAGCAGTTGTGGGCGGACTACCGCGACCAGGGCCTGGTGGTGATCGGCTTTCCGAGCAATGAGTTCGGCGCCCAGGATCCGGGCGCCAATGAAGAGATCGCTTCGTTCTGCCAGCTGAACTACGGCGTCAGCTTTCCGTTGATGGGCAAGGTGCAGGTCAACGGCCGGCAGGCGCATCCGCTGTGGTTGTGGCTGAAGGCGCAGGCGCCGGGCCTCTTGGGCAGCGAAGGCGTGAAGTGGAATTTCACCAAGTTCCTGGTCGGGCGCGACGGCACGGTGCTCAAGCGCTACGCGCCCACCGACACCCCGCAGAGCCTGCGCCGGGACATCGAAAGGGCATTGAAGTCATGAGCGTCTTCAGCCACATCGAGCCCTATGCCGGCGACCCCATCCTGAGCCTGAACGACGCGTTCCAGAAAGACCCGCGCCAGGGCAAGATCAACCTGTCCATCGGCATCTACTTTGACGACGACGGCCGCATCCCGGTGCTCGACTGCGTGCACAGGGCCGAAGCACAGATGCTGGCCGAAGGCGGCGCCAAGCCCTACCTGCCGATCGAAGGCGCCGCCGCCATGCGCAGCGCGGTGCAGCAGTTGCTCTTCGGCGCCGGGCATGAAGCCGTCAGCAGTGGCCGCATCGCCACGCTGCAGACCGTGGGCTCCAGCGGCGGCCTGCGCGTGGGCGCCGACTTCATCAAGCGCTGGCTGCCCGGCAGCGCGCTGTGGGTCAGCGACCCGACCTGGGACAACCACCGCGCGATGTTTGAAGGCGCCGGCGTCGCTGTCCACACTTATCCGTACTACGACACCCGCACCGGCGGCCTGAAGTTCAGCGACATGCTGGCCATGCTGAACACACTGCCGGCGCGCAGCGTGGTGCTGCTGCACGCCTGCTGCCACAACCCGACCGGGGTTGACCTGACGCAGGCGCAGTGGGCGCAGCTGATACCGGTGCTGCAAGCGCGCGAGCTGCTGCCCTACCTGGACCTGGCCTACCAAGGCTATGGCGACGGCATCGAAGAAGACGCCTTCGCCGTGCGCGCGCTGGCCTCGGCGGGCTTGACCTTCTTCATCGCCAACTCGTTTTCCAAGAGCATGAGCCTGTACGGCGAACGGGCGGGTGCGCTCAGCGTGGTCTGCACCGACGCGGCCGAAGCCGAACTGGTGCTGGGGCAGATGAAGGCCACCGTGCGCCGCAACTACTCCAGCCCCGGCATTCATGCCGCAGGGATCGTCAGCCGCGTGCTGTCGAGCCCGCCGTTGCGTGCTTCCTGGGAAGCCGACGTGACCGCCATGCGCCTGCGCATCGTCGCCATGCGCAAAAACCTGCATGGCGTGCTCAGCGCCAAGATGCCTGGGCGCGACTTCGGCTACTTCCTGAGTCAGCGTGGCATGTTCAGCTACACGGGCTTGAGCGCCGTGCAGGTTGACCGGCTGCGCGACGAGTTCGGCGTCTATCTGGTGCGCTCCGGGCGCCTGTGCGTATCGGGGCTGAACACCGGCAACGTCGAGCGCACGGCGGTGGCAATGGCCGCTGTGCTCTGAGCGTCCTGCGCAGCCCGGGCCCCTTCAGGCGGCGGCAATGGCCAGCAGCAAATCGCGCAGCCAGCGGTGCGCCGGGTTGGCATCGTTGCGCAGGTGCCAGATCATCTCCACGTGTACCGGGTCAAGCGTCAGCGGCAGTTCACGCGTCACCAGCTCGGCGCCGTTCCCGGTGGCTTCGACAAAACCTTCCGGCAGCACGGTCAGCAGATCGGACCGTGCCACGACGCGCCCGGCGGTGAAGAACTGGTTCACCGTCAGCACGATGCGTCGCTGGCGGCCGAGCGCGGCCAGGGCCTCATCGACATACCCACGCGGGCGGCCGGAGAAGCTCACCAATAGGTGATGGGCTGCCGTGTAGTCGTTCAATGTGAGTACACGCTCAGCCAATGGATGGCCCCGCCGCATGACGCAGACGTAGCGTGTGTCGTACAGACGGTCATGGCGCAAGTGGCTGTCCTGGCCTTGCGCCACGATGCTGGTGACGAGGCTCGGGAAGAAACCCACCGCCAGATCGGCATCGCCGCCTTCCACCAGGCGCCGCGGGTCGCGTGTGGTCAGCGGCAGCAGGCGCAGGTTGACGAGCGCCTGGTCCTGCTCGATGCGCGCCACCAGCGCCGGCGCCAGCAGCGCAGCGGTGGCGTCGGCCATGGCCAGGCG
>JANNGN010000669.1:0-20583 GCA_031403895.1 Rubrivivax sp.
CGGTTTCTGCGCCAGACGACCTGGCCGCCATCCTGTACACCAGCGGCACCACCGGGCGCAGCAAGGGCGCGATGCTCACGCACCGCAACCTGCTGTCGAACGCGCGGGTTTTGCAGGACGTGTGGGGCTGGCGAACGCCACAACAAGGCGGCGATGTACTGATCCACGCGCTGCCCATCTTCCACGTCCACGGCCTTTTCGTGGCCAGCCACGGTGCGCTCATCGCCGGAGCCAAGATGATCTGGTTTGCGCGCTTCGACCCGCGCGCGGCGGTGGCGCGCCTGGCTGACGCCACCGTCTTCATGGGCGTGCCCACGCTGTACGTGCGCCTCCTGGGCGAGCCCAGCTTCAACAGGGCCGCGTGTACGCACATGCGGCTCTTCGTCAGCGGGTCGGCGCCGCTGCTGATCGAAACCTTCAATCACTTTCGCGAGCGCAGCGGGCACACCATTCTTGAACGCTATGGCATGAGCGAAACCGTGATGCTGACCTCCAACCCCTACCGGCCAGAAAGCGCACGCCGTGGCGGCACCGTGGGCCTGGCGCTGCCCGGCGTGGGTGTGCGCGTACACAGCGCCAAGGGCGCGCCGCTGCCAGCGGGCGAAGTCGGCCAGATCGAGGTCAAGGGCCCCAACGTCTTCAAGGGTTACTGGAAGATGCCCGAGAAGACCGCCGATGAATTCACCACCGACCTCTGGTTCAAGACCGGCGACGTCGGCAAGGTCGATAGCGACGGCGTCGTCACCATCGTCGGCCGCAGCAAAGACCTCATCATCAGCGGCGGCTACAACGTCTATCCAGCCGAGATCGAAGGCTTCATCAATGACATGCCCGGTGTCGCCGAAAGCGCCGTTGTCGGCGTGCCGCACCCCGACTTTGGCGAAGCGGTGGTGGCGGTCGTCGTGCCCAGGCCCGGGGCCCAGTTGCAGGGCCATGAGATTGCAGCCGCGTTGAAAGGCCAGATCGCCAACTTCAAGGTGCCAAAGCTGGTGGAGGTGGTGCCCGAGCTGCCGCGCAACGCCATGGGCAAGGTGCAAAAGAACCTTCTGCGTGACAAACACAAGAACTTGTTTGCGCGCTGAACGTACATTTGGTTCCAGGAACAATCCACCCTGAACCTGAACCATGGCTGATCTACTCGCGGCAACCCGGCACGCCACCAACAACCAGACTGAGGTCGAGGCCAGCAGGGTCTGCGGGTGTTTCTGCTGCATGCAGACCTTCCCGCCAGCCGAGATCCTGGCCTGGACCGGGCTCGATGTCAGCGACTTTGACAATCCGGATGCCGCCACCGCGGGCACCGCCCTGTGCCCGCGCTGCGGCAGTGATTCGGTGATCGGCGACAAGTCGGGCTACAACATCGAGCCCGACTTTCTCAATCGCATGCACGAGGCGTGGTTCCAGAAAACCATCATCCGCAAACCCGGCACCAAGGGCTGAAGTCCGGCAGTTCGCTGAAGCCGCGCGCCAAAGGCCCGACTCAATTCGCGAGCGTGCCTGCCATCGCCGCATCGGACCGCTGCCCACGCTGCGGCGGCGCATTCGCCTGCGGTGCCACAGGGCCCGCGCCTTGCGTGTGCACGACGGTGTGTCTGAGCGTTGCCCTGCAAGACGAGTTGCGCGCACGTTACTCAGGCTGCCTGTGCATGGCCTGCCTGCGCAAGCTGGCCGCGCAGGATCAGGCGCCTGGCGCTTCGCCCAGCGCGCGGTGAATCGCCACACCCAGCGCTGCACCCACGATTTGCGCCACCACGAAGCCGGGCACATCGGCCGGTGAGATGCCGGCGAAACTGTTGCTGAACATGCGGCCGAAAGCCGCAGCCGGGTTGGCGAAGGAGGTCGATGCGGTGAACCAGTAGGCGGCGCCGATGTAGGCCGCCACCAGCGCCGCCACGCGCGACGGCGCGGCGCGCAGGATCACCAGCAGCAAGCCCGCCGTCGCCACCACTTCAGCCAGCCACTGCCCAGGCCCGCTGCGCACCTTGGCCGACCACTGCAGGATCGGCAGCTCGAACATCGCGTGCGCGAGCCAGGCCCCGCCCGCCGCACCGGCCAACTGCACCAGCACATACGGCATCAACAAGGCCACCGGCAGCGCGCCGCGCCAGGCCATGACGGCGCTGACGGCGGGGTTGAAGTGGGCGCCGCTGATGGGGCCGAAGAGCTCGATCAGCACGTACAGCCCGCCCACCGTGGCCAGCGTGTTGGCCAGCAGCGCCAGCGCCGCGTTGCCACCGGCCAGGCGCTCGGCCATGATGCCCGAGCCGATGACGGTGACCAGCAGGCCGAGCGTGCCCAGGCCTTCGGCGACCAGGCGCCGCCAGACGGCAACCATGCTCAGCTCTTGCCGATGGCCACCAGCGCGGCCTTCAGCTCGGCGTCAGTCAGCGTCGCCAGCGGCAGCGCCAGCAACTGCTGCATGCGCCAGGCGATGGCCTGCCGCGTGAGGTCGAAGGCGGCGCGTCTGGCGTCATCTTCGGCCTCATCCCCGCCGGCCGTGTTCGACGGGTCCGGGTAGCCCCAGTGCACCTGCACCGGCGCGCCGGCCCAGTGCGGGCAGGCCTCTTGCGCCGCGCTGTCGCAGACGGTGATCACCACCCGCAGCGGCGGTGCGGCGGGGCCGCTGAATTCGTCCCAGCTCTTGCTGCGAAGGCCACGAGTCTCGACGCCTGCAGCGGCGAGTGCTTGCAATGCAAGCGCGTTGATGCGGCCACTTGGCGCGCTGCCCGCGCTGTGCGCCTGCACGTCCACGCCGGCCTTGGCGGCCAGGTGCGCGAGCATGCCCTCGGCCAGCACGCTGCGCGCCGAGTTGTGGCTGCACAGGATGAGGACGTGGGTGCTCATCGGAAACACCTTTCGGCGGCCATCAGCAGCAGGCGCCTGCGGCCTTGACGGGCACAGCAATGGCCTTGCCGCGCGCTTGCGCAGCGGGCGGGCAGCAGGCTGCAGCGGCGGGCAGGGTTGCATCCACTGCGGCACCCAAAGCGTCGGCCGCGACAGCCAGCGGCGCTTCATGGAACACGGGAATACTGGCCAGCGTGTGGAAGTGCTCCCAGGCAATGCCCTGTGGGTCGGTGACCCAATGCTTTTCGCTGCGCGCATAGCAGCAACTGGTGTTGCCTTCGTCCAGCAGCGCCATGTCAGCGGCCTGCGCGCGCGCCTTCAGCGCGGCCAGATCGTCGGCGTTGTCGGTCTGGATGCCGAGGTGGTCAATGCCACTGCCGGTGCCGCGGGTAGAGATTGCAAAGTTCAGCGGCGGGTCTTCGAGCATCCACTTCGCGTAGTCGCTTTCCAGCCGCGCGGGCTCGGCCGCGAAGAGCTTGGAATAGAAGCCGATGCTGTGCGGCAGGTCCTGCACATGCAGGTGGACGTGAAAGCGCTTCATGGGGATTCCTTTCGGGTGGGTTTCAGCAGCGGGTGCGGCGTTTGGAAACGACCGTCGTTGTGGTGCAGCCCGCGCCTTCGCAGCAGTGCGCGGTGAGGTAGCCCAGCAGCCCGTTCATGCGGTCGAAGGCGGCGCGGTAGATCAGGAAGCGGCCGTCGCGCTGGTGCGAAACCAATTGCGCGTGCAGCAGCTCTTTCAGGTGGAACGACAGCGTGTTGGGCGCCACCGCCAGCATCCCGCACAGCGCTGTGGGCGTCAGGCCCTGGGGGCCGGCCACCACCAGCGCGCGAAAGGTGCGCAGGCGCATCGGCTGGGCCAGTGCGGCCAGGCTGCGGACGACATCGTCTTGTTCCATGATTCGAGAATAATTGAATTGTGATGAAGCTGCAAGCAGAGGGAGCGCGACGCAAGCCCAGGGAAGCCCAAGGAATCCAGGCCTATGGCGCGCGAGGCGCTGCGCCATCGCTGCCGCGTGAAACTGCTGCTCCCAGGCTACTCACGGGTCCTCGGCCGCCACCTGGCCGGCCAGGCCCTGGCGCAGGGTCGCGCGGTCACCTTGAGGCACTGCGGCCGCAGCGGGTCGGACCTGTTTGCGCGCGCCCAACGCGGCACTGCCGACCGCGATGGCGACCAGCCCGAACTCTGCGGGCCCGTGCGTTCAGGCCGCGAAGAACTCGACCTTGCCGGCGTCAAGGTCGCAGCGCACGCCGACGACCATTGGCTGCTTCGTGCGCACCGTCTGCAGCAGCCGGCGTCGGGTGATGGGGGTGGGTTGCATCGCATCTCCTTTCGGGGTGGGCGGGACGAAACGCTCGGCCACGCGCGCCATCACGGCGCGACGCGCCCGAGCAGGACGAAGATCGTCGCCAGCCGGGAGTCGGCGGCGTTGTCGCTGACGATCAGGTAGGCCTTGTCGGACAGGCGCGCCAGACCCTCGTACCTGTCGCTGCCCAGACCCGAGGAGGCACCGAGTTCGCGCGCCTTGCAGGCACCGTCGGCCGCGCAAGCCGAAGGATCGAGTTCGCGCAGCACGCTGCCGCGCTCGCCGCGCGCACCGAAGCGCTCGAGGATCAGCAAGCGGCCGTTGGCCAGCGTGTCGATGGCCTTGATCTCGCTGCGCGGGCCGTGCGCGGCGAAAGACCAGCGGCTGCCGTCGGCGGCATAGACCGTGTGCCGCTCGGGCGGGTCGCCCTTCAGGGGCCGCTGCGGCGCCATCACGAAACCATGCCGCGGGTGCACGGCGATCGACTCGAGCCGGCTGTTGTCAGTTGCGTAGCGCTGCGGATCGCGCAGCGTCGGCGGCAAGGGAAGCTCGGCGATGGCCTGCCCGTTGGGCGTGAAGCGCATGACCCGCGGCCCGTTCTCCAGCGCCACCACCAGCTGCGTGTCGCCGCGGATGCCGTTGTCCGCATTCAGCAGCGCCAGACCTTCAGCGTTGAAGCGTGCCGACGCCGATTCGCCAGCGCGGGAGTCATGGAGTTTGGCCGCATGCACGGGACGCAGTGTCACGATGCGGCGCTCGGCGACGCTGAACTCGAAGTGGAAAACGCGCCCCTTGTCAGAGACCGCATACAGCCGCTGCTCGTCAGCGTCCCAGGCCAGGCCCGACAGCTCACTGAGTGGCAGGCCTGCCATCCTTTGGGCTGCGAGCGACACGCGGTCCTGGATTTCGAGCACAGCATTCGGAGACTGCGCCGCAGCCAGCCCCGAGCACAGCAGCGTGACGACGAGGGCCGACAAGAACCGACGCGTTGAGGGGTTCACAGACTGGTGCATCGTGGCGCGCGCTCAGTGTCGGTTGTGCTGGCGCTGCACTTCCGCCTGCAAGGTCGCGCAGGCCGCACGCTGCAGGAAGATGGGCAGGTAGGCCGTCACTCGCACATCGCTGAAGTCTTGCGCCAACAGCGCGTGCAGCACCTGTTCGATGCGCTCCTGCGCGACCTGTCCGCACAGTGCGCGACCGACCTTTTCAACGATCGGTCCAAGCTCGATCGTGACAGCGGGTTTGTGGCAAACAGCGTCGTGGGGAGTGGCGTTCATCTCGGCTCCATTCAAACAGTGGCTCGGTGCGGTTCGGAAAGTCCATGCCCAAAACCCGGCATCAGACGGGGCCAGGCGCCCAGCTTCTTCAACGCCGGACGGAAACGGTTGAAACGGTCCACCGCCCCGGTGACACTCATGCCCACGCAGTACTTCGAGCAGCCGTTGGTCGGGTGCTGGTGCAGTCCGCGCAAGACCGCGTCGGCCATTCCGTTGCCATTGGCGGACTTGGTCTCGACGATGAAGACGTCGTCGTCGGTGCGCTGCGGCTCGGCGGCGCCGAGGAAGCGGATGTCGCTGTCGATCGTCATGCGCTCGCCACCTTTGCGGGCCACCAGCGTGATGCGGCGGTAGCTCATCTGCAGCACCGGTTCAAGTTCGCGTGCATCGCGGGCGTCACGCGAGTACGCCCGGCCGTACAGCGCCTGGTAGGCCTGCTCCACATGCGCGATGGCCGCGTCGTCAAGCGTGGCGTACTTGTCGGTCTCATAGGGCATGCGCTTCTTCACCGTGATGCCACGCTTGTCCTTGAGCTTGACCTCGACGAAGCACAGTCCGGCATCGACGTACTTGCGCACGCGCACCTTCACGCGCTGGCGCCGGCCCTGATGATGGTCGTAGTAACAGTGACGTTCAGCGTCGTCGAAGTAGCAGGTTTCGTAGGTGAAGGCGCGCTGGCCGTCGATTTCCAGGGCATCGAAGCTGAGCGCCAGGTCGGGCACCGCCTGGCGCAGCACGGCGCCGCGAACGACGTACTTGTTGTCCAGCCGCTCGAGCATCGCCGCCTTGGCGTTCAGCGCTTGCAGGCTGACCGCTGCGAACGGCTCGACGAGCCAGTCGGGGGCCGGCACGGTGGCCCGAAACTCAGTGCTTGCGGTAATAGACATTGATCCTCGCCATGTCGTTGATGTAGTCGAGCGCGGTGATCTGGTAGGACATCACGTCCACCCCGAGCCGTGTCGAGAGGTCCAGCCGCATCGCGACCGGGTCGGACAGCGCGTGGCCATCAATTTTGTCCAGCGTGATGCGGATGGCGTCCACCGACTGCAGCACCCGCGGGTGGTCCAGGGCCCAGGCACCCAGCACCACCAGCGCGGCCATCGCGGCGACGAAGGGCAGCGTGGTGCCCTGCACCGAGCAGATGACGGCAATGGCCACGGCGCCGAAGAAGTAGGTGATCTCGGTCTTGCTGATCGGCTCCGAGCGCAGCGTGAACATGGCCAGGATCGCAAACAGTCCGAAGCCCGCCGCGATGCCGAACTCCACCTTCGACAGCACGGTCAGCACCGAGAAGATGAAGACATTGAACAGCGCCGCTGCGGTGACGAGTTCCTTGTCGCGGTAGCGCCGGTAGTACAGGCCGAAGACCAGGCTCAGCAGCGCGGCGAGGTCGATGCCCAGGCGCGCCACGATGGTCATGCCGGGGAAGTCGATGAAGGCAGGGAACATGGCGGTTTTGGGTCTGGTTTGTCGGTGCGCGAGCGGTCCAGTGGAGATTCACAAAACCGTCACGGCGATGTCACACAGAGCGGTGAGCGCAGTCCGCGATACATCGAACCGTCACAAAAGAGTCGCGCGCCTGGTCGCGGACAAGCGGCCGAGATCAAGCCGGTCGAAGGCGAGCAGGGCACGCTGCAAGCAGCCGTTGATGGACAGCACGGCCACAGCGGCGCAGCAGCCACGCGACGCTCTGCTATCTTCGTGCGGGAAGACAGACAAGCGGGCGCAAGCCCTTGCCGGGACACCCATGGCCGATCTGACGACGCTCGACGATGCCCAGCTGGCCGCGCGCTGCAAACAGGGCGAGGCTGCGGCCTGGCGCGTGCTGGTGCAGCGCTACCAGCGCCTGGTGTATGCAGTGGCGCGCCGTGGCGGGCTCGACGAGCACGGCGCCGCCGACGTTTTCCAGACCGTGTTCACGCGCCTGCTCGAGGCCTTGCCGCGGATCGCGCAGCCCGACCGGCTGCAGGCCTGGATCGTGACCACCGCCAAGCGCGAGGTCTTCCTGCTGCTCAAGCGGGCCCGTCGCACCGTGTCGATGACTGCCACCCCGGATGCAGAGGGCGAGTCCGAAGAGTGGGATGTTGCCGACGAGGCGCCGCTGCCCGAAGTGTTGCTCGACGAGTTGCAACAGTTGCATGCGCTTCGGCTGGGGCTCGATCGGCTCGACAAGCGCTGCCGCGAATTGCTCGAGTTGCTCTTTGCCGATGACGAGGACCGGCTGCCCTACGAGGAAATCTCGGCCCGCCTGGACATGCCGGCCGGCAGCATTGGCCCCACGCGGTCACGCTGCCTGCGAAAATTGCGCGGGTTCACCGAGCGGCTGTTGTAAGTGTGTATTTCCGCGTGCCGAGGCCCCTCTGTGCTGCGTGAGCCCCCACGACTCTGGTACGCCGAGGAACCACCATGAACCGCTTTTCCGCGCTGTCCGACGATGAACTGGCCGTCCTGGCCGGCCGGGCGCGACGCGAGCTGCCGGACGCACCGACGTGGCTCGTCGAGTCGGCTCTGTCGATGTGGCGGTCGCCGGTGGCCAAACCCTCGCTGGTCCAGCGCATCGCCGCAGCCTTGAGCTTCGACAGTTGGGCCGTGCAGCCGGCGTTGGCGCTGCGCTCTGCGATGCCGGCGGCGCGCCACCTGCTGTTTACCGCGCAGGGGCGCGATGTCGATCTGCGGGTGTCCGCCACCGACCCGGCCAACCGGCCACCGACCCGGTTCGCCATTGCCGGCCAGGTGCTGGGCCCGGGCCTCGGCGGCACGGTTTCGCTGGCCCGCGCCGACAGCGCCCCGGGCGCGACCGCGGTCGAAGTGGCGCTCGACGATTTCGGCGAATTCCAGGTCGCAGATCTTGCGGCTGGCACCTATGTGATGACGGTGCGCATCGGCGACGACGAGATCGTGCTGCCGCCCATCGACGTTGCCGCAGAACCTGCGGTGTGATGCGGTGACGCCAGCCGATGCACTTGGCGAGCAGGCCGAGATCGCGCGGCGCTTGACCGACGAAGCGGCGCCGGCCGGCGCGCTCGATCCAGGCGCGCGCACCGCCGTCGGCTGGGCGCTGAAACACCTGTGTTATGCGGCCTGGAGCAGCGACCCGCCGCGCGCCGTGCGTGCCGCGCAGGCGCTGCATGCGCTGTGCGAAGTCGCCGCCGATCCTGACCCCGACCACGACCCCGCCCTGCCGGCGCTGGCCGACTGGTGCGAGGGCATCGCCTGCCTGACCCGTGGCGAGATGGGGGCCGCCGTGGCCGCACTGGACCGCGCCTGCGAGCGCTGGCGCCGTGCCGGCCAGGCGCTGCACGCCGCCCACACCCAGGTGCCCAAGGTGATGGCGCTGGCCGTGCTCGGGCGCTTTGACGACGCGCAAGCCTGTGCACTGGAAACCCGGCACCAGTTGCTGGCCGAGGGCGACGAGCACGCCGCCGCCAAGGTGAGCCTGAACCTGGGCAGCCTGTCGATGCAGCGTGCCGCCTATGCGCAGGCGGTGGCGCAGTACCGTTCGGCCGCAGTGTTGTTCGCCCGCCTGGGGGACCGCGAACACTCGATCATGGCCGACATCGGGCTGGCCGACGCCTTCGGATTCCTGAACCGGCTTGACGAAGCGCAGCAGATCTACGGGCGGGCGATCCTGCGCGCCGGGGCCCACCGATTGCCCGTGCTCGCGGCGTCGGCAGCCCATGGGCAGGCCATGCTGGCGCTGTCACGCGGCAGCTATGGCCAGGCGCTGATGGGGCTGGAGAAGGCGCGCCGGGCGTTCGCCGAACTCGATGTGCCTCACTGGCGCTTCGAGACGGAAAAGAACCTGGCCGACGCCTATCTTGAGGTCCGGCTGCTGCCCGAAGCGATCGCACTGTATCGGGAACTCGTCGCTTCACAGCAAGGGCAGGAGGCTGGCGCCACGCTGCCCTGGACCCTGGCCCAACTGGCCCGCGCCGAGGTGCTCTCCGGGAACGCCGAGGCCGCGATGGCAACCCTGGGCCGAGCGGCCACAGTATTCGATGCCGATGCCAACACCGCCGGCCAGGCGACCGTGGCGCTGGTGGAAGCAGAGCTGTTTGCTGCCAGTGGCCGAGCTGCGGACGCGCTCGCGGCGGCCGAACGCGCCGTGCTCGGCTTCGGCGCGGCGGGTCAGCCCGCGATGCGCGCCATGGCCTGCGTTCAGCAAGCCGCAGCGCAGTGCGCCGGCGGCGCGGCGCCGGCCGCGCTGATGCAATGCGAAACGCTGCTCGCCGACGCCACGCTGCCGCCGCAGGTGCGGGTGCGCGCGCAGGTCGAACGCGCAACGGCGCTGCTGGCGCTGGCGCGCCGCGACGAGGCGCGCGAGGCGTTGGAGTGCGCGATCGGCGGCTTCGAAGATCTGCGCGCCGCGCTGCCGGGTGACGACCTGCGCCGGGCTTTCCTGGCCGACGGTCTGCGCCCCTATGTCGAGCGTCTGCGTCTGGCGCTCGACGACGCGGAGGCAGGCGGCGAAGCGGCGGGCGCGGTGCTGCAGTGGCTTGAGCGCTTCAAGGCCCGGGCCCTGTCGGAGCGGCTCGGTTGCGCCGCGCGCCACACGAGCCGGGGCGACGACACGCCCGACGCTGCTGCTGCTGAGGCCGGGCCGAGTGCCGGGCTGCGCGAGCGCCTGGACTGGATTTATCGGCGCCAGCAGCGCCTGGTCGAGGACCAAGGCGAGTCACCGCAAGCGCTGCGCGAGGAGGCGGCCAGCCTGGAACACACGCTGCTCGAGCGAGCTCGCCGCAGCCGGCTGGTGGGCGCCGCGCAAGAGCGCGGTCGGGGCTTGCCGGGCGCGCTGGACATCGGCGCGTTGCAGGCTGTGCTTGGGGCGCGGCGCGCGCTGGTGGAGTACGGCGTGGTCGGCGACGAACTCTTCGCCTTGGTGGTGAGTGCGGGCTGCGTGCGGCTGCACCGCAGGCTCGCACCCTGGGGCCAGACCGTGCAAGCCGCGATGGACCTGCGCTTCCAGATCGACGCCCTGCGCGCCGGCCCGGCGGCGCTCGCAAGGCACCTGCCGGAACTGACCGCTCGCGCGCAGCGGCGCCTGGCCGAGTTGCACGCTTTTGTGTGGCGGCCGCTGGAGGCCGACCTGGCCGGTTGCGAGCAGCTCATCGTGGTGCCGCACGGGGCCTTGCACGGTGTGCCTTTCGTCGCCCTCGGCGCAGGCGGGCAGGCGGTGTTGGACCGGCACGAATTGTCGGTGGCCGCAAGTGCGAGCGTGGCGCTGCAGGGGCTGGCGCGCGAGGCGAGGGCAGGCACGCAAGCGCTGGTGGTCGGCGACACCACCCGGCTGTCGCATGTGGCGGCCGAGTTGCGTGCGGTGGCAGCGGCGCTCGGCCAGGCGCAAGTGCTTGAGGGCCCCGCCGCCAGCGTGGCCGCCTTGCAGCGCGAAGCCCCGGCGGCCGATCTGCTGCACCTGGCCTGCCACGCCCAGTTTCGCGCCGACAGCCCGCTGTACTCGGCGCTGCACCTGACCGACGGCGCCATCACTGCTGGCCAGGTCGAGCAGATGCGGCTGAAGGCCTCGCTGGTGGTGCTGAGCGCCTGCGAAACCGCGCTCGGCGACATGGGGGCCGGCGACGAGGGGGTCGGCCTTGTGCGGGCGTTTCTGCTGGCCGGCGCGGCCCGCGTGCTGGGCAGCCAATGGTCTATCGACGACGCCGGCACGGCCGACTTCATGCAGCGCTTCTACCGCCGCTGGTGCGCCGGCCACGGCGTGGGAGCGGCGCTGCGCCACACCCAGCAGGCGGTGCGTGCCGAGCGCCCGCATCCCTATCATTGGGCAGCCTTCGTGCTGCATGGCGGCAGTTGAACCGGCGCTGGGCAGCAGGGCAGGCCGGCCGGCTGGCGATGCCGATGTATCAGAGCGCGCCGCCGCTGCTCTGTGCAGGGAATCCGCCATCCAGCACTTTGCAATCGGAGACCTGCATGTTTGCTCGCTTTGCCGCATCGACGGCTGCCTGTCTGTTCTTCTCCGCTTGCGGCGGCGGTGGCACCGATGCCAACGCCTCCACCGCGCCCGCCGACAGCGCGCTGCCCGGGCAGTTGGTGGTCAAGCTGCGCTCCACCGCCGACCTGCAAGGCTTGCTGGCGACGCACCAACTCAGCCTGGCCGGGGCCTTCGGCGCACGGCCGATCTATCGGCTCAGCCTGGTCGGTGCCGCCGATCTGAATGCCAAGCTCGCGGCACTGACGGCCGATGCCCGCGTGCTGCTGGCCGAACCCAACTTCCAGGCCAGTTCGCCCGAGGCGCGAACGCGCAGCGTATGGGCCATCGGCAACCCCGGCGCCTATACGGCGCAGTGGGCGCCGCAGTCACTCAACCTCGCGCAGGCTCACACACTGGCCAGCGGGGCTGGCATGCGGGTGGCGGTGCTCGACAGCGGCGTCGATTTGCAGCACCCGGCATTGGCCGGGCGTTTGCTGGCCGGCCGCGACTTCGTCGATGGCGACAACGATCCCTCGGAGGTCGGTGCGCCGGGGCAAGGTGGCTACGGCCACGGCACGCATGTGGCCGGCTTGGTGGCACTGGTCGCGCCGTCGGCCAGGATCATGCCGCTTCGTGTGCTCGATGCAAGCGGGCTGGGCAACACCTGGGTCATCGCTGAGGCCCTGCTGCACGCGGTCGATCCCGACGGCGTGCCGGCCACTGACGATGGTGCGCACATCATCAACCTGAGCCTGGGCACGACCCAGCCAACGCGTTTGCTCGACGTGGTGATTGAGCTCATCACCTGCAGCGATGACGACGAGGACGAAGACGACGACGACTACAGCGACCCCGGCTACAACGCCGACAAGGAGCGCTGCAACACGCGCGGTGGCGCGGTCGTCATCGCCGCCGCCGGCAACGGCGCCAGCGCCAGCGAACGCCAGTACCCGGCTGCTGAAGAGGCCGAAGGGGCGCTTTCCGTGGCCGCCACCAATGCGGCGTCGCGCGTGGCGCTGTTCAGCAACAGCGGCCCCTGGATCCAGATCGGCGCCCCGGGCGAAGGCATCACCAGCACGGTCCCGGGTGGCGGCTACGGCGTGTGGAGCGGCACCTCGATGGCCGCACCGATCACTGCCGGTGTGGCCGCGCTGGTGTGGTCGCGCTACCCAGCGTGGAAGCCGGTGGACGTGACGCAGCGCATCACCGATCGCAGCGCCTCGCTGTGCGGCACGGCACTGCGCCGCGTCGATGCCGCCGGTGCGGTGGCCGATTTCGTGCCGCCGGCCACGGTCTGCCAGTGATGCCCGCCGGCCGCTGAGCGTTCGCAGCCGAAGCACGCCGGGCGCATGCCGCCCGGCATTGTCACGTCGGCCCTCACGGCGCAGCAGTCCGGGCGCCCCGCGTCACCCTGACTTTCCAACTACCAGCGCTCAAAGGCCCGCAGCACCACGTCGCGCAGCCCGCCGCGCTCGACGCAGGCGCGAAAGGAATGCCCGGCGCCAGCCATCAGGTCCAGCGAGAAATGAGCCGGCTGCCCGTGGTCCAGCGCCGTGCGATTCATCGCCTCGACCCAGGCCTGGGCGCGCGCCAGCCGCGACGCCCCCTGGGCCGCAGTCACCCGCTCGGTGACGCGCAGCGCACTGTGCGCACCGTTGTCGTGCTCGCCCACGGCCACCACCGCTGGCACGCCGAGCCACTCAATCAAGTCCAGCGGCGTGGCGCCAAGTGCCGCCGAGTGTCGGGTGCCGTAGGGATAGCGTTGCCCGGCATCGGGCCAGGTGTACCAACCCGCAGCGGCGGCGACGTAGCCGCGCACGCGCTGCGGATGGGCGAGGGCAAAACGGTGCACGAACTGCGCGCCGCCCGAATAACCGAGCAGCCCGATGCGGCCGGCGGCCGGCCCGCCATGCTCGGCCAGCCAGTCGAGCCATGCACACAGCGCCAGGTCGGCGCGTTCTCCGCGCCCGCTGCGGCCCAGGCGCTGGTAGTCGGCGAAGCGCTCGCGCGGGAAGCGCGGCGCGGCCAGCGCCAGACCGAGTTGCTGCGCCACCGGTGCCATCAGTTCGGCCTGCTGGCGGCCACGCCGCGAGATGCCGTGCACGCTGACCATCCAGCCACGCGCCGGACCGTCCGGCAAGCGCACCAGGCCCGTCAAGGGCGCACCATGCTCGGCGCCGCAGCGCTCAATGCAGCCGGGTGAGGGGCGCCACGGCGTCGGCGTCGGCGCCGCTTTGCGCGGCACCGGTGGGTGTGTCATCGCCGTCACCGTCGCCGTCACCGTCGTCACGTTCGCGTTCACTTCGTTGAGGCTGACCGGCCGCATGGCCTGGGTGCGGGGCTGGTCCATCTTCGTCTCCAGTTAAGTCCGTCGCCGCGCCGCTCTGTGCGAGGCGGCCGCCGTCGAGCCGAACCTCGGCAGCGGCGCTTGCAATGCGTTCGGGGCGGTAGGTCGCCACCACGGCAACACCGTCGAAGCGGTCGAGCAGCGCGTCGATCGTGCGCCACGCCGGGGCACCGAGTGCAGCCCCTGCCTCGTCAACCAGCAGGACCCGCGGACGGCTGAGCAGGGCGCGCGCCAGCGCCCACTTGAAGCGCTCGCCCTGCGACAGGTTGGCGCCGCCCTCGTGCACCCGCGTGTCCAGGCCGCGCGGCTGGGCCGCGACCCAGTCAAGCAACCCGCATGACGCCAGGACCTGCTGTTGCTCGGCCGGCGTGGCGCGCGGCGCGCGGTAGCACAGGTTGTAGCGCAGCGTGCCGCGCCAAAGCGCGGCCTGCGCATCGACCAGCGCCACCGTGCGGCGCAAGTGCTGCAACGGCCACTGCGGCAAAGGCAGGCCGGCCAGCCGCACACAACCCGCGTCCGGGTCAACCAGCCGCGCCGCCAGGGCCAGCAGACTGGACTTGCCGGCGCGCGCCGCCCCGGTGACGACGCACACGCCGCGCGGCGGCAAGGTGACGCTCAGAGCGTCGATCGAACCGGCCAGGCTCACACCCTCAAAGCTCAACACGGGCGCGATCTGTTCGCTCTGCGACGGCAGCATGGCGCCAGCCTGCAGGCCCAGCACCTGGCCCGTTCTCGCAAAGGCCGTGACCCGCTCGCGTGACACCCGGGCACCTTGCAGGTGGGCCAGCGCAAAGCCCAGTTCGCGCAGCGTGGGCAGCATCAGGCTCGCCGTCGCCGTGGCGGCGGCCAGCATCCCCAGCTCGACCCTGCCTTGCTGCACCAGCCAGGCGCCAGCGCCGAGCAGTGCGATCAAGCCCAGGGTCGCCGCCAGGTCGCCGCTGGCGCGCAGCAGCGTGACTTGTCCGGCCTGGCGCACGGCGGCCCGCGCGCTGCGGTCGTGCAGCCGCGCCAGGCGCCGGCGCTCGCGCACGGGCTGCCCGCCGGACTGCAATTGAACGAGTTGGGCCGTGCGCTCGGCGAGGTAGGCGCCCAGACGCGCCTGGTGCCGGCGCGCGTCGCGCACCGCGGGCATGATCCGGCGCCCGAACCACAGCACCGCCGCCACCACGCTGCCCGAGGCCAGCGCCACGGCCGCAGCCAGCAACGGCTCGATCCAGGCCAGCGCCAGCAGCACGCCGCCACTGGCGCTGGCGCAGACCACGCTGCGCGCCACGCCCAGGCTGACCCAGAGCCGCAGGGACCGCAAGTCGCCGGTCAGCCGCAGCGCCAGGCCGCCGCGGGTCAGCCGCTCCACGCTGCGCGGCGCCAGCGTCAGCAGGCGCATGTAGAGCTGCTCGCGCAACTGCCCGACGTAGTGCTGGCCCATCGCCTCGGCATGGCGACGCTCGAGCGCACGCAGCCCGAGCATCGTCAGCGCCAGCGCCACCAGGGCGCCAAGCGTGATCAGCGCTGCGGCGCCAGTGGCGGTGGCGGTGGCGGTGGCGGTGGCGGTGGCGGTGGCGGTGGCCATGGTGTTTGCAGAGACGCGCGCCACCGGTTCCAACGCCTGCACGAAGCGGTGCACGAGCCAGCCCGCAGCACACGCCAGCGCCGCCTGCAGCAAGCCGTTGAGCACCAGCTGGGCCAGCAGGGCACGGCGCGGGCCCTGGCAGACGGGCGGCAGCGCGGCGCCGGACACGCCGCGTGTCAAGCTGCGGCCTGCACGGCGGACGCTGCGCCCAGGCCCAGCAGGTCCACGATGCTGGCGCTTGACAGGGCCTGCAGCCCGAGCAGCGGCAAGCCGTGCCCGCGTTGCGCTTCTTCGCTGGCCAGCGGTGAGGCCGTCACCAGCCCGCTGGCGGCCTGCACCGGAAGTCCGAGCGCGCGCAGAGCGGCAACGCCCGCCACCGAACCCATGGCGTCGCCAGCGGCGAAGATGACGCCGCTGACCGCGTTGCGAAAGGCATCGCTGCGCACCAGGCTCTCGGTCTCGCGCTGGTACAGGCCGTCGGCCACTTCGAGCACGATGGCCTGCGCCCCGCTGTGCGCCAGCGTGTGCAGCAGCAGCTCGAAACAACGCTCCACGCGTTGCAGATCGACAAGGTAGGTGGTGGCCAGGCCGGCATCGACGAAGTCGAGCACCTTCACCGCGCCCGCGTCACGCATGTTGCCGGTGTCGCCACCGGCGCCGGTGCCCGTGACCTTGGCCGCGCCGACGCGCAGACCGGCGCGCGACAGCCCCTTGATGAGCTGCGTGGCGGTCTCGGTCTTGCCTGCGTTCATGGAGGTGCCGAGCACTGCAATCACCGGCGGCAGTTGGTTCACCGCACCGGGGTGGGGCAAGGCGAAGCGCGCCACGTTGACCACGCGGCCGTGACGGTCGCCGAGCAGGCCCAGCGGCGTGACCCGCGTGGCCGTCTTCATGCGCGTGTGTTTGCTGTTCATCTGCGCGGCGATGCCCCCCGCAGCCACCATGTGGCAGGCCTCCAGCTGGCCCGGGACGCGGGCCTCGAACTGGTCGGGCGCATAGCGGTTGCCATAGACCAGCACGATCTCGTCGCCTTCGAAGAGCCGCGCCTTGCGGCCACTCGACAGCTCCAACTGCTGGTGCTGGCCGAGTTCTTCCACGCGCATGAGCGCGACGTCACCCGGCTGCGGCGCGGCATCGCCTTCGATCAAGGTCGCCAGGCCGGCGCGGTCAACGCGGCGCGCCGCATAGGGAATGCGCAACGACTTCCGGCGCGCTGCGGAAAGAAGATGGATCTGGGGCAAGCTCATGTCGATCTCCGTGATGTACGCACCGACGGGTGCGCTTGGCCCACAGAGCGGCGACGGCGGCAATGAATACTGACAGTTCGGAGGCAGTTTCATGACAGTTCTGCGCGGCCGGTATCGGTGGCCGGTGTGCGCGGCCGGGGCTCGTCGTGCCGCCGAGCGTTGGCTGACGCACCACGCCGGTCGCCAGTCGCCCGGCGTGCCCAGGTCGGCCGTTTGGACGGAGAAGCTGGCGCGCCCGGCGAAGCCGGCAAGTCCCGGCCATCGCGCATGAGCGAGAAGCGAGAAGCGAGAAGCGAGAAACGAAGTCGGTTCCTCTTTCACAAGCCGCAGTGGCTTCGCCGCGATGCTGGCCCCCGCGCGGCGCGGGCTGGGCGCTGCCCGGCCCTGGGGGGCTGAGTTTCCAACCCAAACCCACATTCCGCCGCTTCGGCGCTTCGGCGCTTCGGCGCTTGATGAATCAGACAACTGGCCCGGTCACACATCCGGACTCGCGGGAAGGCAACGGCGGGTTGAGAAAGGCCAGCGATGTTGTGCGCGGCGAGCGGCGAGCGGCATGCGGCATGCGGCACCTAAGATGCCGCATGAAACTGCTCATCCTCGGTGGCACACGTTTTCTCGGTCGCCACTTGGCTGAGCAAGCGCTGGCGCAGGGCCACACCGTCACCTTGATGCACCGCGGCCGCAGCGGCCCGGGGCTGTTTGCGCGCGCCGAACACCGCATCGCCGACCGTGACGGCGACCTCGCTGCACTGGCCCATGGCGAGTGGGACAGCGTCATCGACACCAGCGCCTACGTGCCGCGCCAGGTGCGCGCGGTGGCCGCCCGGCTGGCGGGCCGAGTGGGGCAGTACCAGCTTGTCTCCACCATCAGCGTCTATGCCGACACGGATGCCGGCGGTGTCGATGAAGACGCCGCGCTGCAGATCTTGCCCGACCCATCGACCGAGGCCGTCACCGGCGACACCTATGGCGGCCTGAAGGCGCTGTGCGAACAGGCCGCGCTGGCAGGTTTTGCCGGCCGCTGCCTGATCAGCCGCCCCGGCCTGCTGGTGGGCCCGCACGACCCCACCGGCCGCTTCAGCTGGTGGGTGCAGCGGCTGCAACGCGGCGGCACGGTGCTGGCCCCGGGCGACCCGGCCACGCCGGTGCAGTTGATCGACGCACGCGACGCCGCAGCCTGGATGCTGCTTCAGGCCACAGGCGGCGCGACGGGCACGACGGGTGTTTTCAACCTCAGCGGCCCGGCACAGCCACTCACCATCGGCGGCCTGCTCCTGGCCGCACGCGAGGCGTTGAACCCGGCTGCGCAATTGCAGTGGGTGGATGAAGCATTCCTGCACGGCGCCGGCGTGGCGCCGTGGTCTGAGCTGCCGGTGTGGCTGCCGCGCGCCCAGGCCGGCCTTCACGGCATGGACATCAACCGTGCCCTGGCCACAGGCCTTCAATGCAGGCCGCTGGCGGCCACACTGACCGACACCGCGCAGTGGCTGCAGGACGCGGCAGCCACTGCGGCACCTGCTACAGCTGCTACAGCTACTGCAGCCGCTGCAGCCGCTGCGCCGGCACGGCCCGCCGTTGGCTTGTCGCCCGAACGCGAAACCGCGCTGTTGGAGGCTTGGCACGCGCAGTCAACGCGCTGAGCGGGTGCAGCCGTGGCGGCCCGGTTTGAGCGGTCGTGGTGTGCCATGAGGCGGCGTGCGCGCTCGTTCCAGGCACCATCTCGCGCCACAACCCGGCGCTTGGGCAGCACGAAGTAGCCACGAGGACTTCTGCTTGCTACACGGGCTGTTGCGCATCGCGCCAAGTGCCGGTGCTGCGGTGGCCGGGATGGCGCACGGTCTCGACGATCAACCCGCCGCTGGCGCGGGGCCGAGCACAAGGCTCGCATGCAGCGCCACCGCGTTGCGCACAAAGGCCAGCTTTTCGCGCCGGCTGGGCATTTGCAGGCCCAGCGGTCCATCCAGCAGCAGGCAGGCCAGGCCGTGTACCTGCGCCCAGTGCAACGCAGCCAGGGCTTCGTCGCCGGGCCCGTTCTGGCTGCCATGCACCAGCCGCACCAGTTGCCGCAGTTCGCCATGCGCGCGCTGAGCAGCAGCCTGGGTCTGCGGGAATCGCGCCTGGTCGCACAGGTCGGTGCGGAACATGATGCGAAACACCCCCGGGTTGTCGAGCGCGAACACCACATACGCCAGGCCCGAAGCGGCGAGTGTGGCCTGCGGGTCTGCGCTGCGTGCGTGGGCCCGGGCCAGGCGTCGTTCGAGTTCGCCGAAGCCTTGCGACACCAGTTCGGCCAGGATGCTTTCACGGTCAGCGAAGTGGTGGTACGGCGCCTGGTGCGTGACGCCCGCACGGCGCGCCACCTCGCGCAGGCTCAGGCCAGCCGCGCCCTGTTCGTCGAGCACAGCGCGGCTGGTGTCGAGGATGCGCTGGCGCAGGTCGGCGGGCTCGGTGCGGCGGGTGGCCATGGTGGGGGAAGTGGGGTGATGACGATGGTGATGACGAGATTGATGACGAGATTGATGACGACAGTGATGACGACAGTGATGACGATGACTTGACAGTGTCTAGTCAGCATCGTAGCATCCGCCGCAATACTAGACACTGTCTAATCAACAGGTGCCCACATGCTGCTTGACCCCGACCGTGTGTTCAGCCTCGCCAACGGCGCCGCGGCGCTGGCCTGGCTGGCACTGGTGTTTTCACCGGGCTCGGTGCGCTGGGCGCCTGCCGTGTGGCGTTTCACCGGCCGCTGGCTGCCACTGGCATTCGCCGTTAGTTATGTGGCGATGCTGGCCACGCACTGGCGTGGCGAGGGCGGTTTCGGCAGCGTCGTGCAGGTTCGGGCCCTGTTCGATGTGCCCGGTGCGCTGGTGGCGGGCTGGGTGCATTACCTGGCCTTTGACCTCTTCGTTGGCAGCTGGATCGCCGAGCGCGCGGCAGCGCTGAAACTGCCGCATCTGTTGACTGTGCCGCTGCTGCTGCTGACCTTCATGTTCGGGCCGGCGGGGTTGTTGGCCTTTTTGTTGCTGCGCCCCAAACAAACCCTCTCCTGGAGTCCGGCATGAGCGTCACGACGAGCAGCTTGCCAGGCGCGACCGCACTTTTCTGCGGGCCCTTCGCCTGGTGGACCGAGTCCTTGCGGCGCGAACGCACGCTGACGCTGCTGGCGGCACTCTTGGCGCTGGCGATGATTCCCACGGCCATCGCGCTCGGCCTGGACGAACGCACTTTTCGCGGCGCCAGCGTGTGGGCCAAGCCGATGAAATTCATGGCCTCGCTGGCGCTGTTCACGGCCACCACGGCCTGGTTCTTTGGCCTGCTGCCAGAAGGCCGCAGGCGCGCGCCAGCGCTGCGCGTGCTGGTGTGGACCTTGGTGGTGGCCAGCCTGCTGGAGGTCGGCTACATCAGCCTGCAGGCTGGCCTCAACCAGGCCTCGCACTACAACCGCACTGACCTGCTGCACACCTTGCTGTACCCGGTGATGGGCCTGTTGGCGCTGTCGCTGATGCTGACGCAGCCACTGCTGGCCTGGCAGATCGTGCGCCATGGCCGCGCAGACATCGCACCGGCGTGGCGCGACGCCGTCGTGCTGGGCCTGGTGATGACTTTCGTGCTCGGCGTTGGCGCGGCCGTGCCGCTGTCGTCGGCGCAGCCGCCAGCGGGCGCTGGCATTCCCTTCTTTGGCTGGCACCTGGGCGGCGGCGACCTGCGGCCGGCGCACTTCATCGGCTCGCACGCGCAGCAGTTTTTGCCGCTGGCGGGCTGGCTTCTTTGGCGCGCCTGGCCGGCGTGCGCCCGCGTGGCGCTGGCGCTCTTTGCGGTGGCCTACACGGGGCTCTGGCTGGCGGCGCTGCTGCGCGGCCTGCACGGCGCAGTGTGGACAGCCTCAATGTGAAGCCACTAATCGTCGTCACGCACCTTGAACTGCGCCACCAGCTGCGCCTGCACCGTCGGCGGCACCGGTTCGTGGTGTGACATCGCCACCGTGTAGCGGCCCTGGCCGCTGGTGAGCGCGTTCAGCCGCAACTGGTAGCCGCTCAGTTCCGACAGCGGCGCCTGCCCGCGCAC
>JANNGN010000670.1:0-6437 GCA_031403895.1 Rubrivivax sp.
AGGAATGCTGCCTCGACATCTACCAGCAGTTCCTGCCCGCCGGCAAGGCCAGTGGCAAACACCGCCACCTGACGGAAGAAATCTTCTTCGTCGTCGAAGGCAGTGGCTACGACCTGCACTGGGACGTGCGCTTCGACTGCAAGGACGAGTTCGAATTCACATGGGATGACACGCCCAAACGCTTTGAGTGGGAGCAGGGCGACTTTGTCTACATCCCGCCGTACTGCGCGCACCAACACTTCAACAGCGACCCCGAAAACGAAGCGCGCATCGTGGTCGTCAACAGCCGCATCGTGAAGCCGATGGGATTTGACTGGTTCGAGCAGCTCGAACGCGCGGAAGGCTTCTGATGTGCGGCGACCTGGACGAAGAAGACAAGCTCGAAGGCGACCTCTACCAGCGCTTTGTGGTGCACAGCCGCGCGATGCTCGAGCAACCGCTGGCCGGGGGCGACATGAACCGCTACCTCGACGGCCTGTTCCAGAGCCTGCTCAAGCGCTGCGCGGGCGACGCCGAACAGCTGGCATCACCCAACGGCTACAAGCAGCTGGCGATGCAGTCGCTGGTGCTGGCACGGCTGGCCGGTTTTCTGGCCGGCCACGTGGCGTTGAATGAAGACCCGATGCGCAAGGTGATGGAAGCGCTGATGCTGGGGTACCAGGAAGCCGAAGTGCCGCCGGAGCGGGATCATCATGGGCATGACCACGATCATGACCATGACCACCCGCACGACCACCCGCACGACCACGCCCACTGAGCGTTGGCGCGTCAACCCCAGGATCGACGGCGCGGGCCTGCGCACCCAGCTGGCGTGCAGCCTGTCAGTCGAGCTTGACGCCCGCTTCCTTCACCAGCCGGCCCCAGAAGCGGTTGTCGTCGTTCAGGAACGCGGCAAATTCTTCAGGCGACTTCGACAGTGCCACTTCCGTGCCTTCACGCGCAAGGGCGGCTTTCACCTCGGGCCGCTGCATCGCATCTTGCGCCGCGTCGAAGATCTTCCTGATGATCTCGGGCGGTGTGCCCACCGGCACGAACAGGCCATACCAGAACGACATGCCCACGCTCTGGATCGCCGGCGCGCCGCCCTTGTAGGGGATGTGCATCATCTCCACGCCGGCCACTTGGCTGAAGTGCGCGGCGCCCAGGTGCGGCGCAGAGCCAATGCCCGAACTGGTGTAGTTCAGCGACCCCGGCGCCCTTTTCGCACTGGCGATCAGCTCCTGGATCGAGCTGATGCCAGCCTTCGGGTTCACCGCCACGACAAGTGGCGACGTGGTCACGCGCGACGCCGGCAGCAGGTCCTTCGCGCTGTAGCTGAGCTTGGGGTTGAGCGCCGGGTTGACCGAGATGCTGCTGGGGTTGGCGATGAGCAGCGTGTAGCCGTCGGCCGGCGCCCTGGCCACCGAGCGTGTCGTCGCCGCGCATGTGTTCGGGCATCTGCACCTGGATCACGTCGGCACCCCAGTCGGCGAGTTGCCGGCAGCAGGTGGGGCCGGCGCGCACCTGCGTCAGGTCGATGACGCGGAAGCGCGCCAGTGCGGCGGAGGCGGGTTGGTGCGGCATGGTCGTCGTGGTGGGTGGAAGGCTCAGCCGCCGAGGTACGCACCGCCGTTGACGTGCAGCACCTGGCCGGTGACGAAGCGCGCGCTCGGCCCCGCCAGGTAGGCCACCGCGTCGGCCACTTCCTGCGCCGTGCCACGCCTGCCCAGCAGCGTCTGGTGGCTGGCGTGGTGCTTCGGTTTTGCGGATGCGCTGCTGGCCTTGCGCACGGTGTCGATGAGGCCGGGCGCGACGCAGTTGACCGTGATGCCGTCTGCCGCCAGGTCGTGCGCCAGCGCGCGTGTCAGGCCGACGAGGCCGGCCTTGGCGGTGACGACGTGTACCCGCTCCGGCGCGCCGGTGTGTGCGGTGAGGCCGCCGATGGTGACGATGGCGCCGGCGCCTGAGGCCTTCAGCCACGGCAGCGCGGCCTGGGTGCAGAAGAAGGCGCCGTCGAGCACGACGCGCAGCGTGTCGTGCCAGTCCTGCTCGCTCAGCGTCGCAAGCTCGGCTTCACGGCGCACGGCGGCGTTGCTGACGAGCACGTCGAGCCGGCCCCAGGTGGTGGTGATGGATTGCACCATGGCCAACACGGCAGCGCGGTCGCCCACGTCGGCCACGCACAGCAGGGCCTGGCCGCCCGACGCGCTGATCTCGTCAACCACGGCCTGGCCTTCAGCGACGGAGGCGCGCACATTCACCGCCACGGCATGGCCGCTGGCGGCCAGCGCGAGTGCGATGGCGCGGCCGATGTTGCGGCCGGCGCCGGTGATGAGTGCGACGGGTTGGGAATTCATTCAGGCCTGCAAGGTGGCGCTGGTGATGAGCGGCCGCTCGAACAACCCGTGCAGCGTCGTGGCCATCGCCTCGGCGTGCGCAGGTGCCAGGCCGCCATGCGCGCAGTTGGCGTTGAACTTGTGCCGGATGTCGTCGTCGCTGAGCGGGTGCTCGGCGCCGCCCTTGAACCAGCCCTGGTGGTGTTCATGCACCGTGCCGTCGGCCAGCGTCACGCGCAGGTGGCCGGTGAACTGTTTCGGGTACGGGTTGGCGGGATCGACGATGTAGCTCACTTTGGAGGCCAGCGCGCGCAACGCGGGGTCGTGCGCGAGTGCGTCGGTGTACTCGCCCAGGCCGGCGTTGTCCTTCAAGAGCGCCACCGCGATGGCATAGGGGATGCTGAACTTGGCAGCATAGGCGTTGGGCGGCGCTCGTTTGGTGGCCAGCGGTTCCCACAGCCGGTGCACGATGCCTTCGGCGGTGTTGCACTCGATGCGGTCAATCAGGTCTGGCGTTAGGCCGCGCTGGCGCCAGGCGCGTGCGCAGTCGATGAAGGGGTGCGCCATGGTGCCGCAGGCGTAGGGCTTGAAGGCGATGGTCGGCCAGACCCAGCTGCTGCCAAAGCCTTCCAGCATGGCTTCGAAGTTGCCCTCCAGCGTATTCGCGTAACCGTGGAAGAAACCGTGCTGGCCTTCGAACACCGTGCGCGGACCGATGAAACCGTTCTGCGCCAGCCGCACCGCGCGGTAGCCCGACTGCGCCGCCCAGCCGGGGTGCAGCCGTTTTGTCCACGCGCCTTCAGCCAGGTATTCAATGATGCCGCCGGCCATGCTGCCGGCAATGCCGAAGGCGTTGACGAGTTGCGCTTCAGTCAGGCGCAGCATCGCGCCCACGCCGGCCACCGCGCCCATCACGCCGAAGACCGCGGTCGGATGGAAGCCGGCCTTGTGTACCTTCATCGGCGCCACTGAACACAGGCGGCAGGTCACTTCGACGCCCACCGCAATGCCGCGCAACAGCGCAGCGCCGCTGCTGCCGTGGCGCTGCGCCGCTGCCAGCACGGCCGGCACGATGACGGCGCCGGCGTGTACCGGGCCGCCTTCATAGGTGTCGTCAAAGTCCTCGCCATGCGCGGCCGTGCCGTTGACGAAAGCCGCGCCTTCGACACCCAGCTTCTGCGCGCTGCCGATGACGGTGCAGGGGCCGGGCTGGTCGATCGACGCCAGCGCGGCGGCGACATAGGGCTCATGCCGCGCCGCGATGCAGATGCCGGCGATGTCCAGCACCAGCCGGCGCGCGACGGGCAACGCGCGCGGGTCGGATTCGGGCGTGCAGGCGACGATGCCGCGTGCCAGCCGCTCGGCCACCGAGAGCGTCACGGACTCAGTTTTCTTCAACCGCTTTCTCCTTCGCACCGAAGAGTTCCCGAGACAGCGTGTAGCCGGTCAGCAGCACGGCCAGCACCAGGAGGCCGAGCGAGACCTTGTCGGTCAGGAAGATCATCAGGTCGCCGCCAGAAATGAGCAGGCTGCGGCGGTAGTTGGACTCGACCAGATAACCCAGCACCAGCCCCAGCACCAGCGGCAGCACCGGCACCTTCAGCGCCCGCATGCCGTAGCCCGCAACGCCGACCGCGATGACCAGACTAACCTCGAAGAGGCTCTGGTGAATGGCGAACACGCCCGACATCACCAGCGCCAGGATGCCGGCGATCAGATAGGGCTTGGGCCGGTTGACGAGCCAGATGCACGGCGCCAGGATCACCATGCCGATCAGCACCATTGCGATGTTGGCGATCAGCAGTCCGCCATACAGGCCATAGACAACATCGGGCGCCTTCTCGAACAGCAGTGGCCCCGGCTGCAGGCCGTGGATCAGGAAACCGCCCAGCAGGATGGCTGCCGAGTTCGAGCCCGGAATGCCCAGGCTCAACAGCGGAATCAACGCGGTGGCGGTGACGACGTTGTTGGCGCACTCGGGCGCGGCGATGCCCTCGGGCGAACCGTGGCCGAATTCTTCGGGCTTTTTCGACCAGCGCTTGGCTTCCGCGTACGCCATGAACGCCGCCACGCTGCCACCACCGCCGGGCGTTATGCCCTCGACCGTGCCCATCACCGCGCCGATGGCCTGCGGCTTGAAGAGGCGCTTGCTCATGGCCCAGCCGGGCAGTTTCAGCCTGGCCTCGGACTTGTCGGCCTTGGCCCACGGCGGCTCGGTGATCTGCACCAGCATCTCGGTCACCGCAAACAGGCCGACCATGATGAGGATGGGCTTGATGCCACCGAGCAAGTCCGCCGAGCCGAAAGTGAAGCGCGGCACGCCCGACACCGGGTCAGAGCCGACAAAGGCCAACATCAAACCGAGCAGCGCCGAGATGCTGCCCTTCAGCAGCGAGCCGCCGCTCAAGCCCGCGATGATGCTCAGGCCGAATACGCCGAGCGAAAAATACGCCGCTGGTGTGAAGGCCAGCGCCACTTTGGCCAGGCTCTCGGTGGCCAGCACCAGCACCACAAGGCCGAAAATGCCACCCCAGAAGCCCGACATCAGCGAGATGCCCAGGGCCTCGCCCGCGCGGCCCTGGCGCGCCATTGCGTAGCCATCGACCACAGTGGCCGCCGCCGCGTTGGTGCCGGGCGTGCGGATCAGGATGGCGGGGATCGAGCCCCCGTATTCGGCGCCGACATAGACGCTGGCCAGCAGCACGAGTGCGGTCGTCGGGTCCATGCCGATCGTGAAGGGCAGCAACAGCGCCATCGCCAGCGACGGCGAAATGCCCGGCAGCGCGCAGCCCATCGTGCCCCACAGCACGCCACCGAAAGCGGCGGCAAAGACGCCGGGCGAGGCCAGGTGCGCCAGGCCGCCCATCAAGCCGTCCGTCACGTCAGCACCTCACCTGCGCCCCTCACCTCAACCCCACCAACTGCCAGCTAGCATGCGCACCTGCAGCAGGTAGCCGAACAACATCCAAAACATGGGCCCCGCAACTGCCGCAGCCAGCAACAGCGGTGCTCGCAGCGGTGCGCCCGCCAGCCAGCCGGCAGCCAGCACCAGCAGGCCGATCGACAGTGTGTAGCCGGCCAGTGGCAGCAGCACGGTGTAGCCGAGCAGGATCAGCACCAGCCCGACGGTGCGCGTGATGAAACGGAGCCGGTCCGAGGCGGTGGCGGTGGGCGCCTTGGCACGCGCGGTGGCGGCCGCTTCTGAGGGGTCTGCCGGCGCTGCGTGGCGCGTTGCGCCGCGTGCAGTGCCCATAAACGACTTGCCGAACAGCGCGACCGCAGCCACCAGCAGCAGCACGCCCACGGCCTGCGGCACACCGCCAGCGCCGACCTCGTCGGACAGCAGGCTGTCTTCGATGCCGCGCGCGGCCATCACGTAGCTGACGGCCAACACGGCCGCCAGCAGCGCCAGCACGCGGTCACGCTGCGCGCCGCTGAACCCCTGCATCACTTGATGATGCCCATCTCTTTGAGCGAGGCCGTCACGTCCAGCACAAACTGCGCCGTGAACTTGCGCGCCTCGGCGCGGCCCATCACCAACGGGATCAGGTTTTCCTTGGTGTAGGCGGCCTTGTAGGCCGGCGTGTCCAGCGCCTTGCGCAAGGCGTCTTCCCAGGCCTTGGCGATCTCGTCGCTGACACCCTTGGGCCCGGCGATGCCGCGAAATTTGGTGACCACCACGTTGAAGCCCTGCTCCTTGGCGGTGGCCAGTTGCGGCAGGCCGTCAAGGCGCTTTTCGGTCAGCACCGCCAGCAGGCGGATCTTGCCGGCGTCGAGCTGGCCGCGCAGTTCCTGGATCTCACCGATGCCGATGTCGTAGGTGCCGTTGAGCACGCCGATCATCTGGTCACCGCCGCCTTCGTGGCTGATGATCGGCGCCTTCACGCCGGTGCTGCGCGCCAGCCGTTCCATCGCCAGGCGTTCCAGCGAAGCCGGGTTCGACGCCCCCCAGCGGCTCTTGCCCGGGTTGGCCTTGGCGAAGTTGATGACGTCGGCCAGCGTCTTGTGCGGCGACTCGGTGCGCGTGTAGATGACCTCGGGGTCGAGGAACACGATCGCGATCGGGTCCAGGCCGTCGTAGCCCACCGCCGGCTTGCTGAGCAACGTGGTCTGGATGTAGGT
>JANNGN010000671.1:0-2173 GCA_031403895.1 Rubrivivax sp.
TGAAGGTGCAGCCGCCGGGCAGCATGTGCCAGGCCACCACGCGCATCGGCAGCGTCAAGGAAGTGGATGCTGCACTGAAGGGCTGGTTGAAGCGCGCCTTTGATGCCGCAGGGTGAAACGCGCGCTCAGGGGGTTGGCCGCCTGGGATTGCCGATGCCGGCCCTCACAACTACAGCTCGGTGCGCAGGTGCCAGATTTCTGGGAACAGCACCACGTCGAGCATCTTGCGCAAGTAGCTCACACCCCCGGTGCCGCCGGTGCCGCGCTTGAAGCCGATGACGCGCTCGACCGTCGTCACGTGGCGGAAGCGCCAGAGGCGGAAGGCGTCTTCGAGGTCGGTCAACTCTTCGCCCAGCTGGTACAGGTCCCAGTGTGTCTGCGGCGCGCGGTAAACGACCAGCCACGCCGCTTCGACGCCGGCGTCTTCGGTGTAGGGCAACGTCCAGTCGCGCTCGGTGTGCGTGGCCGGCACCAGCAGGCCGCGGCGTGCCAGCAGGCGCAGCGCTTCGTCGTACAGCGACGGCGCGCGGTAAGCCGTTTCGACCTGCGCCAGCAGGTCGGCGCGGTGTGCGTGTGGTTGCAGCATGGCCTTGTTCTTGTTGCCCAGGCTGAATTCGATGCAGCGGTATTGCCAGCTCTGAAAGCCGCTGCTGCTGGCCAGAAAGGGCCGGATGGCGCTGTACTCGGGCGGCGTCATGGTGGCCAGCACGTCCCAGGCATGCACCAGTTGCTCCATGATCCTGCTCACGCGGGCCAGCATCTTGAAGGCGTGGTGCAACTCGTCTTGCGCGACGTGTGAAATAGCCGCACGCAACTCGTGCAGCATCAGCTTCATCCACAGCTCACTCGTCTGGTGCTGCACGATGAACAGCATCTCGTTGTGGTCGGGGCTGAGCGGGTGCTGGGCGTTAAGCACCGCGTCCAGGTGCAGGTAGTCGCCGTAGCTCATGTCGGCGTGGAAGTCGAGCTTGGCGTCGTGGTGCCCTGGTTCAGCAGACGCGCCCGGGTGGTCGATGGGGCAGCCGGACATCTCAGGTCACCGCGCGGCGCTGGTTGAATTCGGGGCGGCGCCACTCTTCCGACGCCACCACCTGGCGCAGATGTTCAGCGGCATCCCAGACATCGACGAAACGAAGATAGAGCGGCGTGAAGCCGAAGCGCAGGATGTCCGGCGCGCGAAAGTCGCCGATCACGCCGCGCGCGATCAGCGCCTGCACCACCGGGTAGGCGAACGCAGGCTGCGCGAAACAGACCTGGCTGCCGCGCAAGCTGTCGTCGGCGGGCGAGACCAGCGTGAGGCCGGGGCAGGTGGCAGCCACTTGCTGCGCAAACAGTCGCGTCAGCGCCAGCGACTTCTTTCGCAGCGCGGCCATGCCGCCGTGCATTTCAGCCGCCAGCAGCGTGTCCACACCGCATTCCAGCGCCGCCAGCGACAGCATCGCCGGCGTGCCGCACAAATAACGCGCTATGCCAGTGGCAGGGCGGTAGCCGGGCGTGAAGTCAAAAGGCGCGGCGTGGCCGATCCAGCCCGCCAGCGGCTGCCAGAAACGGTCCACGTGTTTCGGGTTGACCCAGACAAAGGCCGGCGCGCCCGGGCCGCCGTTCAGGTACTTGTAGCCGCAGCCGATGGCGAAGTCGGCATGGCATCCGCGCAGATCAACCGGCACCGCGCCCGCGCTGTGCGCCAGGTCCCACACCGTCAGCGCGCCGGCCTGGTGCGCGGCGCGGGTCAGCGCGGCCATGTCGTGCATGCGCCCGGTGCGGTAGTTGACGTGCGTGAGCATCAGCACGGCGCTGCGCTCATCCAGCAGCCCGGGGATGTCGTCGGCGTCAGCCAGTTGCAGCTCAAAGCCACGTTCGCGCGCCAGCGCTTCGGCGATGTAGAGGTCGGTCGGAAAGTTGCTGCGTTCGCTCAGGATCACCTTGCGCTGCGGTCTGGCATCCGCATCGGCCGCCGTCATCGACAGCGCCGCGCTCAGCACCTTGAAGAGATTCACGCTGGTGGAGTCGGCCACCACCACCTCGCCCGCGCCGGCGCCCACCAGGCGCGCGATCTTGTCGCCCACACGCTGCGGCAGGTCCATCCAGCCGGCTTGATTCCAACGCCGGATGAGACCCTGGCCCCATTCTTCCCTGACCCCCTGCTGCACCCGCACTGCGGTGGCGCGGCGCC
>JANNGN010000672.1:0-1671 GCA_031403895.1 Rubrivivax sp.
CGCCGACCTGCAGTACCTTCACCGCGCCGAAGCGCAGGCCCTGCTGGCCCCGGAGTCCTGGCCCCCCGAGCGCCTGATCGACCTTGTGTACCACCGCGTAATGGGCTGCGACACGCTGGCCCTGCGCGAACAGCAGACGCAAGCCACCGACGCCCTGCTGGCGTTGGCCGAAGCGCAGGGTGACCGCTGCTGGATCGCCCGGGCGTTGACGCAGAAGTCCCTGCTGGCCGACCGCCTGGGCCAGTCGGATGTGGCCGAAGACCTGGCGCGGCGCCGCCGCCGCCGAAGCGGCCGACCTGGCTGCTGAGGCAGCCCTGTGCCACGGCAACCTGGCATGGCAGACGATGCAGCGAAACGAGCTTGCCAAGGCGCGCCAACACCTGGATGCCGCCACCCCCTGGGCGCTGCTGGCGCGCGAGCGCATGGTCGACACGTCGGATGCCATTTACGAGGTTCAGCTGCTGCTGATCCGCGCTGGCTTGCACCAGAAAGAATTCGACGAAGCGGCCTCGGGCGTGGCGCTGGGCCGGGCACTGACGCTGGCCCTCGGCCTGCGCGAGCCACGCCTGGCGGGCTCATGCCGGGAATCCAGCGCCAGGTGGGCGCTGAGCCGCGCCGAACCGCAGTTGGCCAGCCCGCACATCGAAGCCCTGGCCCGGCTGGCCGCAGAGTTCGGCTTTGCCATGCACGCCGCCTCGGCGCAGCAGCTGCAGGCAGAGGTGCACCTGTTGGCGCGCGAGTGGGACCTTGCCGCGCAGACGGCCGCAGCCGCGGCGGCGGCCTACCGCGCGATCCGGGCCACACCGCAGATGGCGCACTGCATGGATGTCGAAGCCGAAGCGCTGTGGCGGGGCGGCCGTCTGCCGCAAGCGGCGCAAGCTTTTCGCGACGTGGCGTCGGTGTGGCGCGATGCGGGCCAGGATGCCAACGCGCGGGCGGCACGCCTGCGCGCGGCCGACGCGGTGGCTGGCCTGCCCGATGAAGCCGATTCGGCCCTGCAGTCGGTGCGCGCCGAGTTGCCCGCGCTGGCGCTGCAGGACGCCTTGGTGGGCGCCAAGTTCGGCCTCGCCGCGCGGGTGGCCGCCTGGCGCGTGCTGCAGCGCGCGGGCGACCCGGCTGCGGCCGTGCAACTTGAAATGGCAGCCGCCGAACTTGATCGTCAGCTTGAAAGTTTTGCCGCCGCCGAGCTGCGCGAGCGCGTGCGCAGCGGGATACCTTGGCACCACGATGTGGTGGCGGCGCAGGCCGCGGCGCGGACGCAGGGGTTGGCTTAGTCGCCTTGGGCGCGCCAGCAGCAGCGGGCCTGCCGGCGCGGTCACGGGTTACTGGGGCCCGGGCAGGTAGCGCACCGCCAGCACGCCGTGGATGGCAGCCAGCGCCTGCAGCACGGTGTCATCGACCGCGCTTTCCACATCCGCCAGCGTGTAGGCCATCTCGCCGCGGCTCTTGTTGACCATGTTGTGGATGTTCAGGCCCGCCTGCGCCATGGTGGTCGAGATCTGCCCCAGCATGTTGGGCACATTGCTGTTGGCGACGCGGAAGGCGCTTTCGCGCGCCATGTGGACAGCGGGGAAGTTGACGGCGTTGGCGATCTGGCCGTGTTCCAGGTAGTCGCGCAGACTGGTCCACCACCATCACGGCGCAGTTCTATTCGGCCTCGCGCGTGCTGGC
>JANNGN010000673.1:0-1936 GCA_031403895.1 Rubrivivax sp.
ATGCTCATCCAGGCGCTGATGCGCTGGGTTTGCGCATCGGGCCGCAGCAGCACGGTGTAGCCGACCAGCATGCCTTCATCTTCGAGCTTGCGGATGCGGTTGCTGACGGTGCCGCGCGACACGCCGAGCTTGTGCGCCAGCGTGGCGACGCTCGCGCGGGCGTCCTGGCGCAAGAGCGCGATGAGCTGCAGATCGGTGGAGTCCATATCTCATTTTGACAGCGAGGTGTGTCACAACGACAGAACGCTGGCAATTGCGTAGCACTTCTGCCGCTTCTCATTGCCAGCCACCGCCGGAACAATCTGGGCTCATTGAAGAGGACTGCCCATGACCACCCTGCTCAGCACCCAAGACATTGCCCGCATCGTGGCCGCCCATGGCTTGCCACAGGTGCTGCGGCGCTTGCTGGCCGCCATCGAAGCCGACTTTCGCCGCTGGCCTGAATTCGATAAGGTGGCGCGCGTTGCCAGCCACTCAGCCAACGGCGTCATCGAGCTCATGCCGGTCGCCGATGCCTCGCAGTACAGCTTCAAGTACGTCAACGGCCACCCCGGCAACAGCTTGCAGGGTCTGCCCACCGTCATGGCCTTTGGCGTGTTGGCTGATGTGGCCACCGGCAGGCCTACACATGTGAGCGAACTCACCATCACCACCGCCATGCGCACGGCCGCCACGTCCGTAATGGCAGCGCGCGCGCTGGCACGCCCGGGCGCGCGCCGCATGGCGCTCATTGGCAACGGCGCGCAGAGCGAATTCCAGGCCCTCGCCTTCCACCACCTGCTGGGCATCGACACGCTGCGCCTGTTCGACACCGACAGCGCAGCCACCGCCAAACTCGTGCGCAACCTGCGCCAGTTCCCGGGCCTGCGCATCGAGGTGTGTGCCAGCGTGGCAGACGCAGTGCGCGGCGCGGACATCGTCACCACCGTCACCGCCGACAAACGCAACGCCGTGATCCTGAGCCCGGCGATGCTGGAGCCGGGCATGCACATCAATGCCGTCGGTGGCGACTGCCCCGGCAAGACCGAACTGCACCCCGGTGTGCTTGAAGCGGCACGGGTTTTTGTGGAATACGAGCCGCAGACCCGCATCGAAGGTGACCTGCAGCAGATGCCCGCCGACTTTGCCGTTACCGAACTTTGGCGCGTGCTGCTCGGTCAGGCGCCTGGGCGCCAGAGGGCAACGGACGTGACGGTTTTTGACTCGGTCGGCTTCGCGCTGGAGGACTTTTCTGCCTTGCGCCTGATGGCCGAATTGGCGGCTGAGCTGGGCCTGGGCCAGCCGGTGGATCTCATCCCTTCTCTGGCCGACCCCAAGGATCTCTACTCGCAATTGGCTGCCGCCGGCCCGCAACTGCGCGCGGCCTGATTCGGGGCCGCCAAAGACAACGGGCCACCCGTCGAGGTGGCCCGTTTCTTCGCCTCAGCGTTCAGCTTCGCTCGTGGCGGTCCGCCGCTGCGAACAAGTCCGCTGCATGGCGGGGATCATGCGCCACAAGCTGCTGCGCATAACTTCGCACACGAGCGGCTTCTTCGATGCGGCCGACCAGTTGACGGCTCTGTTCACGCCTGTCGGCGACTTTTTCCAACCAGCCCAGAAATGCAACAAACCAAGTGGCGGCGACTGCGGCACCGCGGGGGACGGCAATCTTGATTGGGGCGATGACGGTGATGCTGTTCATCTCAGTCCTTTTGATGCGAAGAAAATGCTTCGGCGAGGACAGAATATTAGGGTTAACACTAACAACTGACAACTGAATAGTTCGCACCCAAGGTATAAGAAATTCGCATGTCACATCGCTTCACACCGTGTCGCTGAACTTCCGCACGCTCGACCTGAACCTGCTGCGCGTCTTTGACGCGGTGATGGCAGAAGGCAGCCTGACGCGCGCCGCCGCCAGCCTGGCGATGACGCAGCCGGCGGTCAGCCATGCGCT
>JANNGN010000674.1:0-5144 GCA_031403895.1 Rubrivivax sp.
AGCAGCGCAACGCGGCCTATGACTCGCTGGACGAACCCTGGGCCCAGCCGCTGGCCGAAGCGCGGCTGTCGTCCTTCCTGGCCGCCGACAAGGACAACAACGCCGACAGCGGACCCGAAGCCTTCATCTCCGGCGCGATCGAAGACGCGCAGTCGCGCTTCAACCTGCGCGGCCTGGTCGATGCGGCCGGCAAGGTGGTGCCGGTGCAACTGGCCGCGCTGCAGCGCTTGTGTACGCTGGCCGGCGCACCCACCGACGCCGCCGACCGCATTGCGCTGGCGCTGGGTGCAGCCAGCGCCGGCAGCGGCGACGATGCCGCAGGCGGCGCCCCGATCAAGCCGGCGCGCCTGTCCGACCTGGCCTGGCTGGGCCTGGATGCCGCCACGCTGGCGCGGCTGGATCCCTATCTCGACCTGCTGCCCGCGCCGACGCCGGTGAACCTGAACACGGCCCCGCGCGAGGTTCTCGTGGCGGCCATCGACGGCATCGACCTGGGCGGTGCGCAGCGCCTGGTGCAGGCGCGCCAGCGCAAGGCCTTCGCGCGGCCGGGCGATGCCGAGGCGCAACTGCCCGGCATTACGCTCGACCCCGGCCGCGTCAGCGTGGGCAGCAGCTACTTCCGCGTCTCCGGCCGCTTGCGGCTGGAGGACAGGGTGCTGGAAGAACGCTCGCTGCTGGTGCGGCGCGACAACCGCGTCGATGTGCTGCAGCGCGAAAAGCACAGCTTCTCGGCGCCGTTGCGGTGAAGGCGACAATGCGGGCCGCGATACCGCGCCGCCAGACCCCTCGCCACAACCGCCGTCATAGCTGCCGTCATAGCTGCAGTTATCCCGCTGCGGCACAGGATCCATCCCTCCACGCATGACATTGCTTGCCATCCAGCTCCCGTCGCGTGACCGCCTGGGCGCCCGCGCCAGCGCGCACCAGGCGCAGCCTGGCCTGCGGCTGCCGGCCGAGTGGGCCTTTGTGCTCAGCAGCGACGGCCGCGTGGCGACCCAGACCGGCCAGGCCGCTGCGGCCTTGCTGCCCAAGGCCGACCACACGGTGCTGGTGCTGGCCGAGGCCGATGTCAGCTGGCACCTGATCGACATCCCCCGGGCACCGGCGGCGCGGCTGCGCGCGGCGCTGGCCGGTGTGATGGAAGAGGCGTTGCTCGACGACGACGACGGCACGCTGCACTTTGCACTCGCCGCAGACGCCGCGCCGGGCCGCCGCGGCTGGGTCGGCGTCACCGACGGCCGGCGCCTGGCGGCAGCGCTGGCGGCACTGGAAGGGGCCGGCCTGACGATCGAGCGCGTGGTGCCTGCTGCGGCGCCGCTGCCGGTGGGCGCAGCGGCCGCCGCCACGCGCGGCCACTTTCATGTCGGCGGTGATGTCGAAGGCGCCACCGTGGCCGAAGACGAGCACCCCTGGCTGACCCTGATGCACCCCGACGGCGTGCTCTGTGTGCGCGTGGCCGGTGGCCTGGCACGCGCACTGCTGCCGCCGGAATTGCTGGCTGATGCACAGGCCGATGGCCAGTGGAGCGCTTCGCCTGCCGCCGCCAGCGCCGCCGAGCGCCTGCTGGGCCGGCCAGTGGCGCTGTTGAGTGAAGCCGAACGCACGCTGGAAGCCACTCGCGGCAGCACCAACCTGCGCCAGTTCGACCTGGCGGCGCGCCACCGCGGCACGCGCGCGCTCAGCGACGGTGCGCGCCGCTTCTTCAGCGCCGACTGGCGCGCGGTGCGCATCGGCGTGGCCGCATTCGTGCTGCTGCAGCTCGTGGGCCTGAATGCCTACGCCTGGCAGCAGCGGCAGGCGCTGCAGGGCAAGCGCGCGGCCATGACTGACTTGCTCAAGACCACGCATCCGGGCGTGCGCGCGGTGCTCGATGCGCCGCTGCAGATGCAGCGCGAAACCGACCGCCTGCGCGCGGCCGCCGGCCGCGCCGGTGCGGCCGACCTGGAAGCGCTGCTGGCCGCAGCCGCCGCTGCCTGGCCCGACGGTGCCGGGCCGACGCAGACTTTGCGTTTCGAGGCCGGCAGCCTGACGCTGGCAGCGCCCGGCTGGGTTGAGCCGCAAGTGCAGCAGTTTCGCGAGCGCATCCGCGCGGGTGGTTATGGCGCCGAATTTGCCGAAGGCCGGGTCGTCGTCACGCGCGCTGGCAGCAAGGCGGCGCTGTGAAAAACGAAGCCAGGCTCGCGCTGCTCTTCTCGCCTGTTGCATCCCGTTTGGCGCCCGCGCAGGCCTGGTGGCGCGGGCTGGCCGAACGCGAACGGCGGCTTGCGCTGCTGGCCGCCGCAGTGGTGGTGCTGGGCCTCGTGTGGCTGCTGGCGGTGCAGCCGGCCTGGCGCACGATAACGCGCGCGCCGGCTGAGCTGGACACGCTGGACGCCCAGCTGCAGACCATGCAGCGCCTGGCCGCTGAAGTGCAGCAGCTGCGCAGTGCGCCGCCCGTCACGCCCGAACAGGCAGCCGCTGCGCTGCGCTCGGCCACCGAACGCCTGGGTGACAAAGGCAAGCTGGCGCTGCAGGGCGAACGCGCCGTGCTAACGCTCAATAATGTTGGCACCGGCGCGCTGCGCGACTGGCTCGCCGAAGCCCGCGCCGGTGCCCGCGCGCGGCCGCTGGAAGCCAACCTGACGCGCGCTGCGCAGGGTTACAGCGGCACCCTGGTGCTGGCCATCGGGGGTGGCTCTTGAAGCGCTGGGCCCTGCGCTGGGCAGGCTGGGGCGCGCTGCTGGGCGGCCTGGTCGCGGTGCTGGTGGTCGCGCCCGCCGCCTGGCTGGCTGCGCTGGTGCAGGACGCCACGGCGGGCCGCCTGCTGCTGGCCGATGCGCGCGGCACGGTGTGGGCCGGCAGTGCGGTGATGGTGCTGACCGGTGGTGCCGGCAGCCGCGACGCCAGCGCCTTGCCAGGCCGGCTGCACTGGACGCTGGGCCTGGATGGCAGCGCGCTGGCGCTGCGCGCGCGCCAGGCCTGCTGCATCAGTGGTGAACTCAAATTGCGCGTCGTGCCGGGCCTTTCCCGGCTGCGGCTGGAACTGCCCGCTGACGCCGGGCTCAACGCGCCGCCCACGCTGCTGGGCCAGTGGCCCGCCGCCTGGCTCACGGGCCTGGGCACACCCTGGAACACGCTGCAACCCGCCGGCACGCTGGCGCTGGCCAGCAGCGGCTTTACGGCTGAATCGGTGCAGGGCCGCTGGATCTTCAGCGGCCGCCTTGAACTGGAATTGCGCAACCTGTCCAGCACCCTATCGACGCTGGAAGAACTGGGCAGCTACCGCCTGATCCTGCAAGGCGACGAACGCGGTGACGCGGCCCAGCTACAACTCAGCACGCGCAGCGGCGCGCTGCAGCTGGCCGGCAGCGGGCAGTGGTCGGCGTCCAAGCTGCGCTTCAAGGGTCAAGCCAGTGCCGCGCCGGGCTCGGAAGCGGCGCTTGGCAACCTGCTCAACATCATCGGCCGCCGCCAGGGCGCGCTGTCTCTCATTTCGATCGGGTGACCATGAACAGAGCGTCTCTCTGCGCGCGCCAGGCTTTGGCCCTGCTGCTGTCGGCGGCGCTGGCGGCGCCACCGGCTTTGGCGCAGACCACGCCACGCCCGCGCGAAAGCGCCGCCACTGGCATGCGTTCACGCGCGCCAGTCACCGTGAACTTCGTCAATGCCGATGTCGAAGCCGTGACGCGCGCCTTCGCCGCCATGATCGACCGCCCGATCATCATCGACCCACGCGTCAAGGGCACCATCACGGTCTATAGCGAACAGCCGCAGAGTGTGCGCGACGCCTATGCCAGCTACCTGTCGGCACTGCGCGGCCTGGGCTTTGCGGTGGTCGAATCCGGCGGCCTCTTGAAGGTGGTGCCCGAGGCCGACGCCAAGCTGCAGGCCGGCACCGTCAGCGTGGGTGCGGTGGCGGTGCGCGGTGACCAGGTCATCACGCAGATATTCCCGCTGCGCTACGAAAACCCGAACAACCTGGTGGCCGTGCTGCGCCCGCTGATCAGCGCCAACAACACCATCAACGCCAACCCGGGCAGCAACGCGCTGATCATCACCGACTACGCCGACAACCTGCAGCGCATTGCCAAGATCATCGCCGCGCTTGACCAGCCGTCGGGCACCGATGTCGAGATCGTGCCGCTGCAACATGGCGTGGCTGCCGACCTGGCGCCGCTGGTGCAACGCCTGAGCGATTCCGGCGGCGCCGTGGGCGTGCCCGGTGTGCCCGGTATCGGTGCCGGTGGCATCACGGTGGTGGCCGACTCGCGCACCAATTCGCTGATCGTGCGTGCGCCGAATGCGGCGCGGCTGGCGCTGCTGCGCGCCACCATCGCGCGGCTCGACCGGCCCAGCAACCTGGTCGGCCCCGGCGGCGGCATGTGGGTGGTGCATCTGAAAAATGCCGACGCCACGCGGCTGGCCACCGTGGTGCGCGCGGCCTTCAGCGCAACCGGCACCAGCACCAGCGGCGCGGCCACGCCGGGTGCTGCTGCGGCTTCCCCCTTGCTCGCGCCAGCCACGTCGGCCACAGGGTCCGGCCCCGGCGCAACGTCGGTCAGTGCGTCGGCGCAGCCCACCACGGGTGGCTTCATCCAGGCCGACCCGGCCACCAATTCGCTCATCATCACGGCGCCCGAGCCGCTGTACAAACAGGTGCGCGCGCTGATCGACCAGCTCGACACGCGGCGCGCGCAGGTCTATATCGAAAGCATGATCGTCGAGGTCGCACCCACCGACTCGGCCGACTTCGGCTTCCAGTGGCAGGGGCTGCTCGGCAAGAGCGGCGACAAGTTCGGCGTCGTCACCGGCACCAATTTCGGCGCCAGCGGGCGGCCCAGCATCATCGACATCAACACTTCGGCCGCGCAGGGTGCGATCAACGTCGGCTCGGGCCTGAACATCGGCCTGCTGGCGGTGACCAACGGCATCACCTCGCTGGCCGCGATTGCGCGCGCATTGCAGTCGCAGAGCGAGACCAACGTCATCAGCACGCCGAACCTGATCACGCTGGACAACGAAGAAGCCAAGATCGTGGTCGGCGAGAACGTGCCCTTCATCACCGGCCAGTTCACCAACACCGGCGGTGCCGGTGGCGCGGCGACGAACCCGTTCCAGACCATCGAGCGCAAGGATGTCGGCATCACGCTGCGCATCCGGCCGCA
>JANNGN010000675.1:0-2516 GCA_031403895.1 Rubrivivax sp.
GGATGCTGGACAAACTGCATCATCACCGGAGTTTTCTTTGACACCGAGCCCATCCTTGTGTCTAATCTGTTGGCCGACCCATCGTCCGGAGAAACCGTCCGGCAGATTTGGGTCGCAATGTCAACCGATCCGCATCCCATGACAGGAACCTCTCATGGCGCCCCCTGCTCTACCCCTCATGGCATCGTCCAAGCCAGACGATGACCCAGATGCGGTTCAGCGGGATGCCGATCGACTGTGCCGCCTGGTGGTCGTCAGCCACCGCGCGCAGTGCGCGGCCGGTCGCCGTCTTCTGGAAGAACAGGCTTAACAGCGCCACCAGCGCCGCTGCGATCGCCGCGGCGTAGAGGTCTTCCTTGTTGACCAGGATGCCGCCGGCAAAGTTGCTCTCCAGCAGGAAGATCGGGTCCTTGGGCAGGCCGACGTCGATCTTGTAGATGTCGCTGCCGAAGACCGTCTGGCCAAAGCCGTCCAGGAAGTAGCTGATGCCCAGCGTGGCCATCAAGAGCGTGATGCCTTCCTGGTTGACGAGCTTGCCCAGCACAAAGCGCTCGATGATCCAGGCCACCGCCACCATCACCAGCATCGCGCCCGCAAATGCCAGCACATTGGCCAGCAGCTTGTTGTCGAAGCCCAGCAGCTTCGGGCCCCATTCTGAAAAACGCGCCATCGCCAGCGCCGCAAACAGCACCATCGCGCCCTGCGCAAAGTTGAAGACACCGCTGGCCTTGAAGATAAGCACAAAGCCTAAAGCCACCAGCGAATACAGCATGCCCGTCATCAGGCCGCCGAGCAGGGTTTCGAGGAAGGCGCCCATCAGTGGCTGGTCCCGAGATACGCGCTGATGACTTCGGGATTGGCGCGCACCGCTTCGGGCGTGCCGTCGCCGATCTTCTTGCCGTAGTCGAGCACGACCACGCGGTCGGAGATGTCCATCACCACGCTCATATCGTGTTCGATCAACACCACCGTGGTGCCGTACTCGTCGTTCACGTCCAGGATGAAGCGGCTCATGTCCTGTTTTTCTTCCACGTTCATGCCGGCCATGGGCTCGTCCAGCAACAGCACCTGCGGCTCCATCGCCAGCGCGCGGCCGAGGTCCACACGCTTTTGAAGTCCATACGGCAGGCGGCCGACTGGCGTCTTGCGATAGGCCTGGATTTCGAGAAAGTCGATGATCTTCTCGACGAATTCGCGGTGTTCGCTTTCTTCGCGTTCTGCGCCGCTGAACCACGGGTTGCGGAAGGCCTGCTGAAACAGGTTCGTCTTCATGCGCAGGTTGCGCCCGCTCATGATGTTGTCGATGACGCTCATGCCCTTGAAGAGCGCCAGGTTCTGGAAGGTGCGCGCCACGCCCATCTCGGCAACTTGCCGGCTGTTCATGTGGCTGAAGGTCTGGCCCCGAAAGCTGATGCTGCCTTCCTGCGGCGCATAGACGCCGTTGATGCAGTTCAGCATGCTGCTCTTGCCCGCACCGTTGGGGCCGATGATGGCGCGCACCTCGTGTTCGCGCACATCGAAGCTGATGTCGGTGAGCGCCTTCACGCCGCCGAACCGCAGGCTGATGTTGCGCACGTCGAGAATGACCTCGCCGATCTTGCGGCTGTTCATGCCGCCGCCTTCACAGCCGCAAAAGTCTTGGCATCGACGATCGGCAGCGTGGCACTGACGCTGCCGCTGCGGCCGTCCTCAAACTTCACGGCGGTCTCGATGAACTGCTCGGCCTTGCCGCTGTACAGCGCATCCACCAGCACCTGGTACTTGTCGCTGATGGTGCCGCGCTTGACCTTGCGCGTGCGCGTCATCTCGCCGTCGTCGGCGTCGAGTTCCTTGTGCAGCACCAGAAAGCGGCTGATCTGGCTGCCGGCCAGCAGCGCGTCGCTGGCCAGGTCGGCATTGACCTTCTCGACACAGTCGCGCACGAGTTCCAGCACTTCCTTCTTCGCCGCCAGGTCGGTGTAGCCGGCGTAGGGCAGGTTGCGGCGTTCGGCCCAGTTGCCGACGGCGTCGAAATCGATGTTGATGAAGGCGCAGACGATGTCGCGCTTGTCTCCAAAGGCCACCGCTTCCTTGATGAAGGGGAAGAACTTGAGCTTGTTCTCGACGTACTTGGGCGCAAACATCGCGCCGTCGTTGGCGCCGCCCCCCGGGACATGAAGGCGGCCCACGTCTTTGGCGCGGTCGATGATCTTCAGGTGGCCGCCTGCGTCCAGGAAGCCGGCGTCGCCGGTGTGGTACCAGCCGTCGGCCGTCAGCACCTCGGCGGTGGCGGCCGGGTTCTTGTAGTACTCCTTCAAGAGGCCAGGGCTCTTGACGAGAATTTCGCCGCTGTCGCTGACCTTGATCTCGACACCATCGATGGGCACGCCGACCGTATCGGCCTTCACCTCGTGGTCGGGCTGCAGGCACACGAAGACGGCGGTTTCGGTGCTGCCGTAGAGCTGTTTCAGGTTGATGCCGATGCTGCGGTAGAAGGTGAAGAGGTCGGGCCCGATGGCCTCGCCCGCCGTGTAGGC
>JANNGN010000676.1:0-1705 GCA_031403895.1 Rubrivivax sp.
TGCTCGGCCGTCAGTGGCTGCATGTGGGCAGCCTGCGCATAGGCGCTGCCGGCCTCATGCTTGCAGCGTTGCGCTGCGTCGCCGTGCTGCCAGCCGCTCAGCGTGGCGGCACATTCGCCCAGCGCCATCCAGCTGTCGCGCTCTGTGCCTGGCTCGGCCACCAATGCTTGCAGCGCTTGCGCCGCCTCGGTGGCCAAGGCCACCGCATCGGCCGGCCCGCCAACCGCGTGCAGCGCGCATGCCTGCGCCAGTTGCGTCTGCGCCAAACGGCGCCTTTGCATCGGCGTGGCGGCGCCCCCGGCCACGATCGGGCGCAGCCAGTCGGCCGACACTTGCAGCACCGGCAACGCGGCCGCAGCGTCGCCCGCAGCCACCAGTGCGCGGCCGAGGTTCAAAGCCAGGTAGCACTGCTGCACCCGCCAGGCCTGGTTGTCGGCGTCTTCGGCCACCAGCCGCAGCAGGGCGACCCAGGCAGCGTGGCCTTCGGCCAGCGCAGTGGGCACATCACCGGCCGCCAGGCACAGCGCGCCCAGCAGGTTGCGGTCGGCCGCCACGGCGCCCAGCACGACGCGGTTGTGCGGCTCCATCTGGCTGGCGCGCAGGCGCTGCAGCAGCGCTTCCCGGGCAGCGGCGATCGCATCCGGCCAGCGCTCTTGCCGGGCCAGGATCAGCGCCTGCTCAGCGGCCACGCCGCCGAGCTGGAACACGTCGTCCATCTGCACCGGACCCGGCCCGCGCGTGAGCTGCAGGTACAACCCATGCGCCTGGTCCAGCACCGTCAGCGCAGCGTCGGGCTGCTTGCGGTTGGGCTTGTTGTAGCCGTAGTGCACCGACACCGAGAGCATGAGTGCGGCAGCGCGCTCACTGATCAGCATGGGGTGGTTGGCATAGCGCAGCAGCCCGGTTTGCAGCACGCTGTCGGCTTCGGCCAGGCGCAAGAGTGCGTCGTCCAGCGCATCGCGGTGCTGCGCCGCTTTGCCCAGCACGCACAGCGCGCGGGCCTGCCAGCGCACCGCACTGGCATCGTTGACGCGCGCTGAAGCGGCCAGCAATTCGACGGCGCGGCGCGCGTTGCGTTCGGCTTCTTCGGGGTGTTCGTTGGCGTTGAAGTTGTCGCTGGTTTGCAAGTCAGCCAGGCGGGCATAGACACTGCCGATCTCGCCCTTGAAGACGGGGTCGTCGCCCGCAGCGCCAGTCAGGCGATCCAGGTAGCCGAGCGTGGTGGTCAACATGGCGGCCTTGCGCGCCATGCCGCCGGGCACGTAGGTGATGGCATCGCCGTACTCCACCACCACGTCGCGGCTGAGGCGCCGCAGGTCGGCCACATGCTGCTCGGCACTGGCGCGCGCGACCTCGGCCTGGCGGCCTTTGAAGAGCGCCATGCCAAGCCCTGCAGCCAGGCCCAGCACACCCAGGGCCGTGGCCTGCTGCCCCTGCAGCAGCGCGGCGGCCAGGCCAGTGGCAAGGCCCAGGCCACCCAGGCTGCCGGCCAGCACGCCAAAGCGGTTGCGGCGCACAAAGCGCCCCAGCACGTATCCCGCACTGGCTGGCCGTGCGCTCACGGGCCGGCCGGCCAGGCAGTTGTGCACGTCGGCGGCCAGCGCATCGACGCTGGTGTAGCGGCGTGCCACGTCCTTCTCCAGCGCCTTGAGCAGGATGTTGTCGAGGTCGCCTTCGAGCTTCTTGCGCGTTTGCAACCACTGCG
>JANNGN010000677.1:0-3023 GCA_031403895.1 Rubrivivax sp.
TGCTCGGCCGTCAGTGGCTGCATGTGGGCAGCCTGCGCATAGGCGCTGCCGGCCTCATGCTTGCAGCGTTGCGCTGCGTCGCCGTGCTGCCAGCCGCTCAGCGTGGCGGCACATTCGCCCAGCGCCATCCAGCTGTCGCGCCCAGTGGCGGCCCCAGTGGCGGCTTCAGTGGCGGCCTCCATGCCCGGCCTGGCACCAGCGCTTGCAGCGCTTGCGCCGCCTCGGTGGCCAGCGCCACGGCATCGGCCGGCCCGCCAAGTGCATGCAGCGCGCTCGCCTGCGCCTATTGGGTCTGCACCAAACGGCGCCTTTGCATCGGCGTGGCGGCGCCCACGGTCACGATCGGGCGCAGCCAGTCGGCGGACATCTGCAGCACCGGCATCGCGGCCGCAGCGTCGCCCGCAGCCACCAGCGCGCGGCCAAGATTCAGCGCCAGGTAGCGCTGCTGCACCCGCCAGGCCTGGTTGTCGGCGTCTTCGGCCATCAGCCGCAGCAGGGCGGCCCAGGCAGACTGACCTTCAGCCACGGCAGCGGGCACGTCGCCGGCGGTGAGGCATAGCGCGCCCAGCAGGTTGCGGTCGGCTGCCACGGCACCCAGCACGACGCGGTTGTGCGGCTCCAGCGCACCGGCGCGCAGGCGCTGCGCCAAGGCGCTGCGGGCCGCGACGATGGCCCCGGGCCAGCGCTCTTGCCGGGCCAGGATCAGCGCCTGGCCGGCCGACACACCACCGAGCTGGAACACGTCGTCCATCTGCACCGGGCCCGGCCCGCAGGTGAGCTGCACGTACAGCGCCTGCGCCTGCGCCTGCGCCTGCGCCTGCGCCAGCAGCGTCAGCGCAGCGTTGGGCTGGTTCTGATTGCGCTGGTTGTAGCCGCAATGCACCGACACCTTGAGCATCAGCGCGGCAGCGCGTTCACTGAGGAGCAGCGGGTGATCCGCAAAGCGCAGCAGGCCGGTCAGCAGCACCGCGTCTGCCTCGGCCAGGTGAGCCAGCGCGCCGCTGAGATCGTTGCGCTGCTGCGCCGCCTTGCCCCGCACACACAGCGCGCGTGCCCACCAACGCACGGTGCCAGCGTCGTTGGCGTGGCTGTTCGCACCGGCGGCAGCCGCCAGCAGTTCGACCGCACGGCGCGCGTTGCGCTCGGCATCCTCGGGGCGTTCGCTGGCGTTGTAGTTGTTGCTGGTCTGCAAGTCGGCCAGGCGGGCATAGACACTGCCGATCTCGCCGTTGAAGACGGGGTCTTCGCCAGCGGCGCCAGTCAGGCGATCCAGGTAGCCGAGCGTGGTGGTCAACATGGCGGCCTTGCGCGCCATGCCGCCCGGGCACGCAGGTGATGGCGTCGCCGTACTCCACCGCCACATCGCGGCTCAGGCGCCGCAGGTCGGCCACATGCTGTTCGGCGCTGGCGCGCGCCAGCTCGGCCTGGCGGCTTTGAAGAGCGCCATGCCCAAGCCCGCAGCCAAGCCCAGCACACCCAGCGCTGTGGCCTGCCGCCCCTGCAGCAGCGCGGCGGCCAGGCCGGTGGCCAGGCCCAGGCCACCCAGGCTGCCGGCCAGCACGGTGAAGCGGTTGCGGCGCAAGAAGCGTCCCAGCACGTATCCCGCACTGGCTGGCCGTGCGCTCACGGGCCGGCCGGCCAGGCAGTTGTGTACGTCGGCGGCCAGCGCATCGACGCTGGTGCAGCGGCGCGCCACGTCCTTCTCCAGCGCCTTGAGCAGGATGTTGTCGAGGTCGCCTTCGAGCTTCTTGCGCGTGTGCAGCCACTGCGGGTCGGGCGTGTCCGATGTCGTCAGGCGGCTCGGGCGCGTGGGCGCGTCTTCGAGCACGCTGCGCGCTGCTTCGGCCGCTGTCGTGGCCCTGCGGCCGGTGGGGCGCGTGCCGGTGAGCAGCTAGTAGCAGCACGCCCAGGCTGTGGATGTCGGTGGCCGTCGTCACCGGCTCGCCGCGCACCTGCTCGGGGCTGGCGTAGTGCGGGGTGTAGGGGCGCTGTCCGGCCAGCGTGGTGTGTCCGCTCATTTATGACATTAGACAGTCCATCGGGTCCAGCGCCTTGGCAATGCCGAAGTCCGGCAGCTTGTCCCGGCCTTCGGTGTCCACCAGCACATTGCCAGGCTTGAGGTCGCGGTGTACCAGCAGGCAGAGCCGCGCCCCCTTTCTGGGCATGGCGTCGATCATGATGCGGCGCATCCTTGTCAACCATGCGGTGGCCAGGCAGGCCGCCAAGCGCGACGCGCCACGGGTGTCGTTGACGCTGACTGAAGCGCAGCAGGTGGCCGGGGGTGAAGCCGCCCATGTGGTGAGGGTTCACGACGCACTGCTGGCCTTCGAGCAGGTGGACCCGCGCGCTGCCAAGGTCGTGGCGCTGAAGTTCTTCGGCGGCCTGGAGACCGAAGAAATCGCCGAACTGCTGGGCGTGGCAAGCGCCACCGTGAAGCGCGACTGGGCGCTGGCCCGCGCCTGGCTGCACCGCGAACTGGGTGGCGTGACGCCGGGCTGAGCGGTGGTGGCGCCGCGCTGCGCCATACCGTCGCCACGCTGCGCGGTAGTGGCACCGCGCTGCGCTGTGGTGGCTGTTGAGCCAAGCCGGTGTTGCGATGCAGAATCCCCCTCTTCGCCTCATCACACAGCCCACACCGCACCATGGAAGTCCCCACCCTGCAAACCCCGCCGGCCTCCAAGGTCCACTTCATCGGCGGTGAAAAAGGCGGCGTCGGCAAGTCGATGGTGGCACGCCTGCTGGCGCAATACTTCATCGACCACAAGCTGCCCTTCGTCGGCTTCGACACCGACCGTTCGCACGGCGCGCTGCTGCGCTTTTATGCCGACTTCGCCTCACCCGCGCTGGTGGACCGTTATGAAGCGCTCGACCTGGTCATCGAAAGCGCGGTCGAAGTGCCCGGCCGCCGCGTGCTGGTGGACCTGGCGGCGCAAACGCATGAACCGCTGGTGCGCTGGATGAACGAGTCGGGTGTGCTCGACATGGCCGACCTGTCCGGCATCACGCTGCAGTACTGGCATGTG
>JANNGN010000678.1:0-6221 GCA_031403895.1 Rubrivivax sp.
GGCGCACCGAGAGGTCGAGCATGAAGGGGCGCTGAAACAGCATCGCCAGCACCAGCTTGCGGCTGCCCGCGGGGTGCTCCTGGCGGCCGCTGCCCGCCACCAGGCCGTGCAGCAAGCGCAGCAGCGTCGTCTTGCCCGAGCCGTTGGCGCCGACCAGCGCCAGCCGCTCGCCGCGGTGCAGGGTCAGCGAGACGCCGTGCAGTGCCTGCACGGCGCCGAACTGCACCGCAGACTGCTGCAGCGTGATCAGGGCTTCGGCGCTCTGCATGCCACTCATGTCGGCAGTTCGCGCAGCACACCACCGCGCCCCGGCAGCGCGCCGACAGCCAGGTTGATCAGACCCACCACCGCCAGCAGCACAACGCCCAGCGCCAGCGCCAGCGGCAGGTCGCCCTTGCTGGTTTCGAGCGCTATTGCCGTCGTCATGACGCGCGTGATGCCGTCGATATTGCCACCCACCACCATCACCGCACCGACTTCCGCCACGGCGCGGCCGAAGGCGGTCAGCAGCACCGTCACGACACCCAGTCGCAGGTGTACAAGCATCAGCCCCGCCGTCAGCAGCGGGCCGGCGCCGAGCGAACGCAACTGGTCGCCGCCCTCGGTCAGGCCGTCCAGCACCAGCCGGCGCGTCAGCGCCGCGATCAGCGGCACGACGAGGATGCTCTGCGCCACCACCATTGCCGTGGGCGTGAAGAGGATGCCCCAGGCGCCCAGCGGTCCCGAGCGCGACAGCATCAGATACACCACCAGCCCCACCACCACCGACGGCAGCGCGAGCAGCGTGTTGACAGCCCACACCAGCGCGCGGTGGCCGGGGAAGCGCGCCACTGCCAGCCACGCACCCAGCGCCAGGCCCACCAGCGCGCCGACGGCGCAGGCCGTCAGGCTGACGCGCAGCGACAGCAGCACCACGCCAAGCAGCCGCGCATCGGCTTCGCCGATCAGGCGCAGCGCCAGCCACAGGCTTTCATTCACAGTGTTCATGGTTGGGGCGGGATTGTGCGGGCTTCAGCAGCGCGGCCCGGCGCAGCGGGGCATTGGCGCCGGGCTCGTCAACGGCCTCTGTCAACGGATCGGCAATGGCGCGTCAACTGGGCAGAATAGGCCGCTTGCCAAAGCCGTTCCAGGCCACCCCAAGCCACACGCACCGCCTTCAGCCTCCAACCCATGAGCGATCTCGGCCCCTCTCCCCTGGCCACTGGTGACGAGCTGCCCGTCAGCGCGGCGCGTGCCGCCATCGCAGCGGCGCTGCAGGCCCGCCAGCCGGTGCGCGCCACCGAGTGGCTGCCGCTGAGCCAGGCCGCTGGCCGCGTGCTGGCCGCTGACCTGGTCTCGCCGATTGCCGTGCCCGCGCACGACAACTCGGCGATGGACGGCTACGCCTTGCGTGGCAGCGACCTGCAAGCCGCAGGGGACACCGTGCTGCTCGTGGCGCCCGGCACCGTGATGGCCGGTGCGCCGCACAGCGGCAGCGTGGCGCCGGGGCAGTGCATCCGCATCATGACCGGCGCCGTGATGCCGGCAGGGCTGGACAGCGTGGTGCCGATCGAGTTGTGTCAGCTGCAAGGCCTGCAACTGCATATTGCGGCCGGCGTGCTGCGCACCGGCGACAACCGCCGCCGCCGTGGTGAAGACCTGGCGCAGGGCAGCGCCGCATTGCAGGCCGGGCGCGTGCTGCGGCCGGCTGACGTGGGGCTGGTGGCGTCGCTGGGCCTGGCGCAGGTGCAGGTCATGCAACGCCTTCGCGTGGCGCTCTTTTCCACTGGCGATGAACTGCGCCAACCCGGGGATGTGCTGGCAGCGGGCTGCATCTACGACAGCAACCGCTTCAGCCTGTTGGCCGCGCTGCAGCGACTGGGGGTGGAAGTACACGACCTGGGCGCCGTGCCCGACGACCCGGCGGCGCTGCGCCAGACGCTGCGCACCGCAGTGGCCACCTGCGACGCGGTCGTCACCAGCGGCGGCGTCAGCATGGGCGACGCCGACTACACGCGCGAACTGCTGTCGGAAATGGGTGCGGTGTCGTTCTGGAAAGTGGCGATGCGGCCGGGCCGCCCCTTCGCTTTCGGACCCCTGCGCGCGCCCGATGGCCGCACGCCCTTTCTCTTTGCGCTGCCGGGCAACCCGGTGGCCGCACTCGTCACGTTTTACGCCTTCGCACGCGACGCCTTGATGGTGCTGGCCGGCGCGCTGCCGCAGCCCCTACCCGTACTGCGCGCGCGCAGCGTCGCGGCCATCCGCAAGCGCGCTGGCCGCACGGAATTTCAGCGCGCTGTGGTCGAGCCAGGGCCCGACGGTGAATGGCAGGTGCGCCTGACGGGCAGCCAGGGCGCCGGCATCCTGCGCAGCATGAGCCAGGCCAATGCGCTGCTGGTGCTGAGGCACGAGCAGGGCTCGGTGGCGGCGGGTGAGCTGGTCGAGGTGTGGCTGTTTGACGGCCTGGTGTGAAGGTCGTCGGGCGACCCGGATCAGGCCTTCCTGGACCCCATCACCAGCAGCAACCCACCCGCGACGATGGCACCAATGCCGGCCCACATCGGCACGTTGATGGTTTCCTTTTCCTTCACCGCCAGTTCGATCGGGCCGAGCTTCACCGCAGTCGTATTTTTCGTGTAGCTGAAGCCGCCGTACATCAGGCCCAGCACGCCGGCAACGATGAGTGCAGCAGCAACAAATTTGATGGGGTTCATGGTGTCCTCTTGGGGTCAAGCCACTGTCCCTGGCGCCGACGGCACTTTGGGATTGGCAACCACAATTTGACGCCAGAGTTCCTGCGGCGCGTGTAGGACAAGGGCGCCACGCGCGGTGGCGCAGGGTCGGCGAAAGCTCAGCCCGACACCACGCGCACCGGCGCCCGTTGCGGATCGGGTTCAGAGTCGAATCGCTCAGCGCCCGTGTAGCACAGGAAGTGCCGGTTGGCGGCGCGGCCGAAGAGCGTCATGCCCAGGCGCGACGCCAATTCGTGGCCCATCGCGGTAACGCCGTTGCGCGACACGATGATCGGCACGCCCATCTGCGCCGCCTTCATGACCATCTCGCTCGTCAGCCGGCCTGTGGTGTAGAACGATTTGTCGGCGCCGGTCACGCCGTGCATGGCCATCCAGCCGGCGATGGTGTCGATGGCGTTGTGGCGTCCCACGTCTTCCACGAACATCAACATTTCAGCGCCACGGAAAAGCGCGCAGCCATGCACCGAGCCCGCCTTGCGGTGGATGCTGTCCTGCTGGCGCATGGTCTCGAGCATGCGGTGCAGCGTGCTCTGGCGGATGCGCGCTTCCGATTCGCTGGGCAGCTGGATGGTGTGTAGCTGCGTCATCGCGTCACCGAAGACGGTGCCCTGTCCGCAGCCGGTGGTGACGACGCGGTGCGCGGTCTTGGCCGCCAGGTCTTGCAGGCCGTGGTGCGTGCGCACGGCGGCGGCGCTGACGTCCCAGTCCACGGTGATCGACTCGACCTCTTGCACGCGGCTGACCAGACGCTGGTTGTGCAGGTAGCCCAGCACCAGCAATTCGGGCCGCGCGCCCAGGGTCATGAGGGTGACGAGTTCGCGCTTGTCAACGAACACCGTCAAAGGCCGTTCGGCCGGGATGTGGATGCAGCGGCGCTCGCCGTATTCGTCCAGGATCTGGATTTCGCGCAGCAACTCGCAGCGTGCATCCGTGAGTTGAGGCGTGCCGGCCACAGGCATTGCGCCCGTCGGCACGGCAGCCAGCAATTCGTGGGCGGCTGCGGACACGGGACTACTTCTTCGGCAGTACGGCCGGTGAGGTGGTCATGGCCGGAGCAGCGGGCGCAGCGGGCGCAGCAGCAGCACCAGCCATCGCCGTGGGCGCCGCAGCAGGTGCTGGCGGCGTATAGACAAATGCGCCAGGGTCAGCGCAGGCATCGGCCTTGTCAGCCGGCTTGACTGCCTTGCCGTCCTTCTTCGCCTGCGCGAAGTAGGCCACTGCCACCTTGTCCATCGACTGGCAAAGCTGGTAGTTGGCGACCTTGTTGCCGTGTGCGGCCTTGGCGGCGGCTTCGGCCGCCTTGGCCTTGGCGTCGTCGCTGGGCGCGGGCAGCTTGGCCAGCGCAGGCAGGCTGGCGCAGGCCCACACGGTGGCCAGGGTTGCAGCGCGAATGAGGGTCTTCATGGTGCTTCTCCGAATGAGGCTCAGGCCTTGAGCGACGGCGCGCCCAGTGGCGGTGATGCTGACGCTGATGCTGGGGCAGAACGCTTGACAGGGATCTTGCCGGCCTTGACGTCGTCGTACCACCACTCATGGTGCTCTCGCGCCCAGGCTTCATCGACATAGCCCGTGCGCATGGCACTGTACGAACCCTTCATGCCCACGCTGCCGATGTAGATGTGGCCCAGGAACATGGCCATCATCAGCACTGCGGCCACGGCATGCACCATGTGCGCCACCTGCATCTGGCCACGCGTGTCGCCCCATCCGGGGACCAGCAAGTCCAGCACCAGGCCAGAGCCGATGACGACCAGGCCAAGCGCGAACACACCGCCCCAGAACACCAGCTTTTCGCCCGCGTTGAAGCGGTGCGAAGGCACCTCCTGCCCGCCCAGCATGCCGCCGCCGCGGCGCAGCCAGGTCCAGTCGCCCTTGGCCGGCAGGTTGTCACGCAAGAAGGTGAAGAACACCACCAGCAGCGACACCGCAAACAGCGGGCCAACGAAGTTGTGCGCAGTCTTCAACGCGTAGCTCAGCCAGCCGAAGAGCGTGGAGCCCAGCACCGGCAGCAGGAAGTACTTGCCAAAGGCCATGATCACACCTGACACCGCCAGCACCACGAAGGCGATCGCGTTGGTCCAGTGCGCAGAACGCTCGAAGGGCGTGAAGCGTTCGATGGTGCGGCCGGTGTTGACTTCGTGCCCACCCAACGCGCCTTTGCGCCAATAGAAGATGCCGATGGCGCCGGCCACGATGAGCAACAGCGCGCCGCCATAAGGAATGATCCAGCGGTTGCGCACCTGGCGCCAGGCTTCGCCGGCACTGGTGTAGCTGGAACCGGGGTATTGCACAAAGGACTGGATCAGCGTGCCTTTGTCGTTGCCAGGCAGGTTGGAGATGCCCTGCTGGTTGCCCGACTCGCGCACCGCACGCCAGAACGGCGCGTTGTTGCCGGGCTGGGTCCTGGCGCGCGCGGCGTTGCTCTCGTCGGGCTTGGGCTCGGCGGGGGCGACGAAGCCTGCGGGTGGGCCCTTGGCGGCTTCTGGTGCGGGCGTGACAGCGGTGACAGCCGGTGCAGGCGCGGCTGGTGTGGCAGATGTCTGCGCCAGAGCCGGGGTCAGGCCCAGCAGCGCTGCAGCCAGCAGCAGGGAATGTAGGCAGCCCTTCATGGCAACTCCTGGGCGCGCATCAGTGCGTGCCGATGCGCGAATATTCGTTCTGGCCATTCTGGGCCCGCGTCTTCATCTGTGTTTCCCAGCTCGTGGCGTCGCCGGCTTTCCAGCCTGCTGCGGTGTAGGCCGGGTCAACGCCCTTCGAGGCGCCCTGCATGGGGTCCACATCTGCTTTGCGCGTGCCGGCGGTTTGCGGTTTTTCGCCGCAGGCCGCCAGCAGCACACACACCGTCAGCATCAACCCGAAAGCCTTCATGAACGCTTGCCTTCGGGCTGGGCAGTGCCCGGTGCGGCCGGTGCACCACCCGTGGCTGGCTTGCCATAGGCCGTGCCCCAGCCCCAGACCTCGCTGCCCTTGCCACGCATCAGCACGCGGCTGCGGAAGATGTCGGCCACCACGTCGCCGTCACCGCCCAGCAGGGCCTTGGTGCTGCACATCTCGGCGCAGGCCGGCAGCTTGCCTTCGGCGAGCCGGTTGCGGCCGTACTTTTCGTTCTCGGCCGTGCTGCCATTGGCTTCAGGGCCACCGGCGCAGAAGGTGCACTTGTCCATCTTGCCGCGCAGGCCGAAGGTGCCGTTGCTCGGAAACTGCGGCGCGCCGAAGGGGCAGGCATAGCTGCAGTAGCCGCAGCCGATGCAGACGTCCTTGTCGTGCAGCACCACACCTTCTTCGGTGCGGTAGAAACAGTCCACCGGGCACACCGCCATGCAGGGTGCGTCGCTGCAATGCATGCAAGCCACCGAGATGCTCTTCTCGCCCGCCACGCCGTCATTCAGCGTCACGACACGGCGGCGGTTCACGCCCCAGGGCACATCGTGTTCGGCCTTGCAGGCGGTAACGCAGCCGTTGCATTCGATGCAGCGTTCAGCGTCGCAA
>JANNGN010000679.1:0-2781 GCA_031403895.1 Rubrivivax sp.
TGCTGAGCCAGGGCCACGCCCCGAAGATAGAGACCAAGAACAAGCCCGGCGTGACCGCGCTGCGCGAAATCGCCGCAGGCGAGATTGGCCTGGAAATGCTGCGCAAGGTGCCCGTCTGATGGGCTGCTGAAACGCGGCACGGATACCAACCCCATGCGGGCGCCCTGTCGGCCAGACAGGACGCCCGTTTTGCTTGTGAAGGCTGGTTGGGTTGGATTCGGCTTTGCATGCGGGGGGCTTTAATAAACCACGCTAAATTCCAGCCATGGGATTGCGCTCACTGGCCGCTGAACTTTTGCCCGCTGCACTGCACGGGCTGCAGCGTGCGCCGCTGGTGCCGATGGACAGTTTGCCCATCGCCGAAGCCTCCAGTTTCGCCGCGCTGACCGGCAAACTCGCCTACCTGTCCAAGGCCGACCTGAAGCAGGTCCGCGAGGCCTACAAGTTTGCCGATGAAGCGCATCTGGGCCAGTTCCGCGCCAGCGGCCAGCCCTACATCACACACCCGATTGCGGTGGCCGGCCTGTGCGCTGACTGGAAGCTGGATGCGCAGGCCATCATGGCCGCGCTGATGCACGACACCATCGAAGACCAGGGTGTCACCAAGGCCGAGTTGATCGAGAAGTTTGGCGCCCCCACCGCTGACCTGGTGGACGGCCTGACCAAGCTCGACAAGCTGCAGTTCAACACGCGCGAAGAAAGCCAGGCCGAGAGCTTCCGCAAGATGCTGCTGGCGATGGCGCGCGACGTGCGCGTGATCCTCATCAAGCTCGCCGACCGCCTGCACAACATGCGCACGATGCAGGCCATGGCGGCCGACAAGCGCATCCGCATCGCGCGCGAAACGCTGGATATCTACGCCCCAATAGCCCACCGCCTGGGCCTGAACCAGATGTACCGCGAACTGCAGGAGCTGTGCTTCGAGCTGCTGCACCCCTGGCGCCACGCGGCCCTGGCCAAGGCCGTCAAGCGCGCACGCGGCCACCGGCGCGACATCGTCGATCGGGTGCAGAAGGAAGTCGAAAAGTCCTTCACCCAGCACAAGATCAAAGTGCAGGTCAGCGGGCGCGAGAAGACGATCTATTCGATCTACCGCAAGATGCGCGAGAAGCATGCTGGCTTTGCGCAGGTCAGCGACATCTTCGGCTTTCGCATCGTGGTGCCGGGCCTGACCGATTGTTATGTCGCTTTGGGCGTGCTGCACCAGTTGTACAAGCCGGTGCCCGGGCGCTTCAAGGACTACATCGCAATCCCCAAGGCCAACGGCTACCAGAGCCTGCACACCACGCTCGTCAGCCCGCTCGGTACGGCGGTGGAATTCCAGATGCGCACCGACACCATGCACGCGGTGGCCGAGGCCGGCGTGGCCGCGCACTGGCTCTACAAGGTCGGCGACAAGGATGGCAAGAACGGCGGCGCGCCCGACGCGCAGCGACTGAGCACGATGTGGCTGCAGAGCCTGCTCGACATCCAGGACGACACGCGCGACGCGGCCGAATTCCTGGAGCACGTGAAGATCGACCTCTACCCGGACGCGGTGTATGTCTTCACGCCGCGCAGCAAGATCCTGGCACTGCCGCGCGGCGCCACGGCGGTGGACTTTGCCTATGCCATCCACTCCGACGTGGGCGACCACACGGTGGCGGCCAAGATCAATGGCGAGCCCGCCGCGCTGCGCACCGAGCTGAAGAGCGGCGACGTGGTCGAGGTCATCACCGCGCCCGGCGCGCGCCCCAACCCGGCCTGGCTGAGCGTGGTGCGCACCGGCCGCGCACGCTCCAAGATCAGGCACTACCTGAAGAACATGGAGACCGAGGAGTCGCGCGCCCTGGGTGAAAAAATGCTCTCGCAAGCATTGCGCGCCGAAGGCCTGCCACTGCCCTCGCCCGACCCCACCGACGCGCCAGCCGTGGCGCTGTGGCAGCAGCTCACGCGCTGGAGCGGCAACCGCAACCGGGGCGAGTTGCTGGTGGACATTGGCCTCGGCCGCAAGATCGCCATCATCGTGGCCAAGCGGATGGCGCAGATGATGCTGGAGCGCGGCATCCGGCCTGACGCCGTCACGCTGAGCCTGGGCCGCTACACCAGCGACGACACGATGCCGACGCAAGGTGTGGTCTTTGTCGATGGCAGTGAGGGCAATTCGATCCAGCTCGCACCGTGTTGCCGCCCCATTCCCGGCGACCAGATCGTGGGCTATCTGGGCCGTGGTGAAGGCCTGCTCGTACACACCGCCGAATGCCCCACCGGCAAGCGCCTGTTCGAACGCGACAGCGAACGCTGGATGCACGTCGAGTGGGCTGAAGACCTGACCCGCGCCTTTGACACCAGCCTCTATGTGCAAGTGAAAAACGGCAAAGGCGTGCTGGGCCAGGTGGCGTCGTCGATCAGCAGCGCAGAAGCCGACATCGTGCACCTGGACATGGACCCGGAGCCGGTGGAAGAAGCGATCGAACTGCGCTTGCAGGTGAGCGTGCGCGACCGCGTCCACCTGGCCGACGTGCTGCGCACGCTGCGCCGTTCGCCGGTGGTGACGAAGGTGTCGCGCTACCGCTTTGCCTGATCCTTATCCAAGAGCCTGCGGCGCCGGGTAGCTCACCGCCAGCACCTCCAGCTTCTCAAGCCCGCCCGGTGTCATCAACGACACCTCATCACCCACCCGCGCCTTGATCAGCGCGCGCGCAATCGGCGACACCCAGCTCACTTCGCCGGCCAGACTGTCAGCTTCGTCGATGCCCTTGATGGTGACCGTGCGCTCGGCGCCAGCCGCGTTGGCGTAGC
>JANNGN010000680.1:0-3113 GCA_031403895.1 Rubrivivax sp.
ACAAGAACCGCTGCCACATTGCGCGCACCGCCTTTGCTTCCATCTCGTTGATGACCAGTTCCCGATTGACCACGTCGTAGCCCAATGGTGGCACGCCACCCATCCACATACCCTTGGCCTTGGATGCCGCAAACTTGTCCCGGATCCGTTCGCCGGTCACCTCCCGCTCGAACTGTGCGAATGACAGCAGGACATTGAGCATCAGCCGTCCCATGGACGTTGCCGAGTTGATCTGCTGGCTGACAGCGCTGAAGCTGGCGCCAGACCGATCGAACACTTCCACCATCTTGGAGAAGTCGGCCAGGCTGCGAGTGAGACGATCGATCTTGTACACGACGACGATGTCGACTTTGCCGGCTTCGATGTCGGCCATCAATCGTTTCAAGGCGGGCCGGTCCATGTTCCCACCCGAGTACCCGCCGTCATCGTAGTCATCGGCGACCGGAATCCAGCCTTCGGAACGCTGTGCCAGGATGAATGCCTGGCCAGCCTCGCGTTGGGCATCGATGGAGTTGAAGGACTGGTCGAGTCGCTCGTCGGTGGACACCCTGCAATAGACGGCGCAGCGCTTGCGGGTGGTCTGCCCAGATGCGGTGCTCATCGCTGCGCCCCCGCTGCGGCTTTGATTTGACCCACCCCAAAGAACCTGGGTCCTGACAATTGCGTGCCCGTGATGTGGCGGGCCACCGCCGACAGGCTCTTGAACACCTTGCCACCAAGGTCATAGAACCCTTCCGGCGTGACCACCACGCGATGGGTGGCTTCCGCCCAATCGCGCATCAGCACCGTGCCTGGCATCAGGTGCACCTCGCCCTCGCGCCGGTTGCCGAACACGGATTGGGATTCACCCATGCGCAGCAGACGCTGGCGGATGTTGGGATTGATGCCACCAAAGGCCGCCTCCTGGATTTTGTGCGCGACGCGGGAGGCGACGTAGTGCCGGTTCCAGGTGCCCGGCCGGCGTGCGAAGTGGGCGTCCCACAGTTTCCACAACTCTGGCATTGGCATCTGCGGCAGGGCTGCCAATTGCGCGGTCACGGATGGTTCCGGTTTCATCTGAAATTCCTGTGTTGTGTTGGGGTGTCCATGAACGCTTCTTCTCGGGCAGAAGGCAAGGCAAAAGGTGCTCTGTGTTGCTTCACGATCGCCATAAACAGAGACAGTTTTTCCATGCATCCAATGGTCGCCCAATATGTCGATGGTGGGAATCAGGGAGTTGAGGGTGTTTGCGGAGGTATGGGCAGCAATGGCTGATACCGACCCGGATGGTCATGAATTGATCAACAAGATCAAGCTCGCCTACGGCGCCAAAGTCGTGAACGGTGGCCGCAACCAACGCACAGTCAATTGAGGTGCCGGTGACTGGCAAAGAAATCGCAGTAGTGGTCCACACGTGCCTGCGCGATAGCGTGCTACGCCCGTGATCGAGGCGCAACTGGTGGAGACCGCCCTGTCGCAAAACAAGGGCCATCCGTCGCAGCGGCTGAAAGTCATATGAACCACCTGCTCGAACACGGCGCCCTCAAGGCTCCCATCATGGCTTCAACGAATTCAAGCCTTCAAGGCTTCAAGGGGTCACCTTACATAGATATATACATATCCATGTACCGGCTTAGAAGTGGCTCGGTTTGTTTGAACAGCGTTTCCCGAAAGATAAGTGGATCGGCAGCCAGGGGAATGCGCTTGGGAAAGCGCACGAATCGTAATCTGCTTTGTTTTTCTGCAACTGGGAAATTTTTCAATCAAGAAGGGGGTGCCGGCGCGGCGCAGCCGTGAGACTGTGGGCAAGCCGCCAGTCAGCCCGCAGGGCTGCAAGGCTTGTCCACAGGCCACCCCGCAAGGGGCGCCAGGGGGAAGCCCTTCCCCCTGTTCGTTGGCCCTTGCTGCGCAGCAGCACATGCTTTGCCCCCCGTTCACTCATGCCGCCTTTTTGAGTTCGGGCAGCAGCCCCCAGTACGCCTCATCAGGCGTTTGGTCACTGATGCTCGAATGCGCCCGCCCCTTGTTGTACCAATCCAGGTAGGTGCCGATTTTGGTTCTGGCGTCGCTGACGCTGGCGTAGGCATGTTTGTACACATGCTCGTATTTGACACTGCGCCACAGCCGCTCGACAAACACGTTGTCACGCCAGGCCCCGCGCCCGTCCATTGACAGCTTTGCGCCTGAGCCCAGCACCACAGCGGTGAACTCCTCGGCCGTGAACTGGCTGCCCTGGTCGGTGTTGACGATCTCCGGCGTCCCGTGCCTTGCCAGCGCCTGCTGCAGGATCTCCCTGGCGTGGCATGCCTCCAAGGTGGTGGCCACTTTGTGCGCCATCACCCGCCTGCTGGCCACGTCCACGATGCCCGTGAGGTACACGAACCCTTGTCGCATCGGGATGTTGCTGGTGTCGAGCGCCCACTCGAGGTTTGCCCGCACCACAGCGACGTTGCGCAGCAGGTACGGGTAGACCTTGTGCCCCGGCGCGGGCTTGCTGCTGCCCGGCTGAGGCGCCATGGCCCGTATGCCCATGCGCAGCATCAGCGTGCGCACGTGCAACCTGCCCACCTCGAAGCCCAGGCGCCGTAGCTGGCGCACCAGTTGGCGCGCGCCCATGAAGGGGTGCTCCAGGTGCAGTTCGTCGAGCTGGCGCATCAGGGCCAGCTCGGCTTGACTCACGCCTTGGGGCAGGTAGTACACGCTGCCCCGGCTGATGCCCAGCAGTTTGGCCTGTGCGCTGATCGAGAGTTTGTCGTTCCGGTTAATCATCGCCTTGCGCTCAGCAATCCCGCCTTGGTGAGCGCACGTTCTAAAAAATCATTCTCCAGCGTGAGCTGGCCGATCTTGGCCTGTAGCGGCACCAGGTCCACTGCAGGGCTCGCGCCAGCGCCGTCAAACGCGTCGGCGGCGCGGTCGATCAGCTGGCGTTTCCAGTCGGCGATCTGGTTGACGTGCAGGTCAAACTCCTGGCATAGATCGGCCATCGTCCTGTCCTCGCGCAAGGCGGCAAGCGCCACGCGGGCCTTGAACTCGGCGCTGTGCGTGCGCCGCACCCGCCTCGCCACAGCAGACTTCTTCTTCAACTTCATGGTGAAAACTCCTTTGCGCCGAGCTTGCGCCCAGCATTTCAAAAT
>JANNGN010000681.1:0-2404 GCA_031403895.1 Rubrivivax sp.
TCGCCGCGGCGGTTCAGGCGCTGCGAGAGTTCTTCCCAGCTCGGTGGCAGGATGAAGATCAGCACCGCATGGGTGAAGAGCTTGCTGATCTGCAGCGCGCCCTGCCAGTCGATTTCAAGCACCACGTCTTCGCCGCGCGCCAACTGTTCCTGCAGCACCTTGCGGCTGGTGCCGTAAAGGTTGCCGTGTACCTCGGCCCACTCGAAGAAGTCGCCATGCGCGATCTTTTCGCGAAAGGCGGCCTCTTCGATGAAGCAGTATTCACGGCCTTCCACCTCCTGGCCGCGCGGCTTGCGCGTGGTGTGCGACACCGACACAGCCAAGCGTGAATCCAGCTCCAGCAGCGCCTTCACGAGACTGGATTTGCCGGCGCCGCTGGGTGCTGCCACGCAAAAGAGATTGCCCGGGGTTTCCATGCGCTGACATTTTACGAGCGCAGGCGGTGCTGCGCTGGAAGGCTTTTTGTTTGCAACCTTGCTTGCCGGCCGTGACGCTGCGCGTCGCTGCGGCGCGAAGGGCGGGCGGGTGGTCACCGCGCTCGCGGTTGCCGAATGGCCAGATGCCGAACCCGTGGTCCAGCGCGGGGCTGAAAGATGCGATCTGCAGCCGCTGCACGGCCTGGCAGCGCAGACGCGCGCCATCTCGCCGCAGCGCCCGGGACAGTGCCTGCAGCTTGCGAAGCCGGCCGCAGTGATGCGGCCCTGGTCCGCGCAATTCCACGCCCTCATCCACGCCCTCATCCACGCCCCCATGGGCGGCGTCGAGCAGGCGTGTGCGCCAGGTGGTCGAATTCCAGCAGGCGCCGCTCGACGAAGCCGGCCTGCGGCTGTGCGTGCAGGGCGACGCCACGCTGGCCGCAGGCTGATCGGCCGCCAGGCTTCGTCGCGCGGCCAGAACACCGCGCGCCGGTGGGGCCAGAATTGCCGCCTTGACATGCAGGCCGGAGCCACCTTGACCCCATCTCCCTCTTCCTCTTCCGTGGCCGTGGTCACCGGCGGCGCACGCGGCATCGGCCTGGCCGTGGCACGCTGGTTTCTGGGCCAGGGCTGGCGGGTCGCGCTGATCGACATCGATGGCGACACACTGGCGCGCACTGATGCGGCGCTGGCCGACCCCGAACGTGTGTTCGCCGTGCGCGGAGATGTCTCCAGGCCCGAGCAAGTGAATGACGCGATGGCGGCCGTGGACGCACGCTTCGGCCGCATCGACGCGCTCGTCAACAACGCGGGCGTCGCGGTCTTCAAGCCCATCCTCGAAACCTCTTTCGAAGAGTGGCGCCATGTGCTGGGCACCAACCTCGACGGTGCCTTCCTGTGTACGCAGGCGGCAGCACCGGTGATGCTGCGTGGCGGTGGCGGTGCGGTGGTCAATATCGCGTCGATCTCGGGCCTGCGCGCCAGCACCTTGCGAGTGGCCTATGGCACCAGCAAGGGCGCGCTCATTCACCTGACGAAGCAGCAGGCGATCGAACTCGGCAACGCCGGCATTCGCGTCAACTGCGTCGCACCCGGACCGGTGGACACCGAAATGGCCAAGCTCGTACACAGCGTGGCCATTCGCTCGGACTACTGCGACACGATTCCGCTCAACCGCTACGGCACGCCCGAAGAAATCGCGAGCGCCGTGGGCTTCCTGTGCAGCCCGGCGGCCAGCTACATCAACGGCCAGGTGCTGGCCGTGGACGGCGGCTTTGATGCCAGCGGCGTGGGCTTGCCCACCCTGCGGCGCAAGCTGTGATTCGCGCCGCCGTGGGCCCGCAACGCATCGTCTGCCTGACCGAAGAAACCACCGAGTGGCTGTACCTGCTGGGTGAGCAGGATCGCATCGTGGGCATCAGCGGCTACACCGTGCGCCCGCGCCAGGCGCGCCAAGAGAAGCCCCGGGTGAGTGCCTTCCTGGACGGCAAGATCGACAGAATAGTGGCGCTGCAGCCCGACCTGGTGATCGGCTTTTCCGACATGCAGGCGGCGCTGGCCGACAAGCTCATCCGTGCCGGCCTGAGCGTCTTCATCACCAACCAGCGCAGCGTGGCCCAGATCTTCGACACGCTGCGGCTGGTGGCCGGGCTTGTCGGTGCGCAGGAGCGTGCCGCAGCCTGGATCGCGCAGTGCCAGGCGCGCCACGCGCAGCTTGCCGCGCTGGCCGCCACCTGGCCGCGCCGGCCGCGTGTGTACTTCGAAGAGTGGGACGAGCCGATGATCAGCGCCATCCAGTGGGTCAGCCAGCTCATCACCGTGGCCGGTGGTGACGACGTGTTTCCAGAACGCGCTGTCATGGGTCTGGGCCGCGACCGCGTGCTGGCCGACGTGCTGGAGCCGGCGCGTCGTGTACCCGACATCATCGTCGGCAGCTGGTGCGGCAAGAAGTTCAGGCCCGAGAAGGTTGCCGCGCGCGAAGGCTGGGC
>JANNGN010000682.1:0-13676 GCA_031403895.1 Rubrivivax sp.
GACCTGCAGCGCGGCGACATCACGCTGCGCATCAACGGCCTGCAGACCAACTTCACCAGGTTGCAGACCGACTTCGGCAGGCTGCAAATTCCCCGCAGCGCAGCGGCGCCAAGCCAGCGCAAGCCCGCCGCCAAAGGCACGAAAAAATGACCGCGCCGGCCTTCGGCCTGTACACCACGACGGCGATGACGCCGGCACAGCGTGTGCAGGCCGGCCACACACTGGACTTGAACGAACCGCTCGGCAGTGCCGGCGTCAAGCTGTTCAGGCGTTCGCTGTGGCTGCCGGTGCCGCCCGCCCTGGCCGCCATGCAGGCGCTGCAACTCGCGGCCAGCACGCTGCAGTGCCGCTTCGCGCCGACGCGTTTTGTGGTCAGCACCGAAAGCCTGCTGTGGTTCCCAAAGCTCGAACACCTGCCCGGGGACAACGTGCGGCTCGAACTCGCCTGGCCGGCCGAGGTGGTGGCGGTATCCAGGGGCCCCGGGCAGGTCGCACGCGAATTGGCGCTGCTGCGTGCCGACGGCGACGCCGTGGCCGACAAAGCCACCGTCAGCGGTCGCACCGGCAGCGACCTGCCCGAGCCCTTCGTCGGCACACCGCTGGTGCTGCGCCTGGGCCCGAGCATCTTCAATCTCGACGAGCGCGCGATCGGCAACGCGGGCAGCCTCGCCATTCGCGCAGCACCTGTGGCGGCCGGCGCGGCCACGACGAGCCTGATGCCCACCGGCGCCAGCATCCTGCGGCGCGTGGCGTCGTCGCTGGTGCCCGCGCTGACACTTGCCGGCCGGCCGACCACGCCGCGGCTGCGCCTGGTGGCCGAACAAGTCAGCGCCGAGACCCTGCTGTGGCAGGCCTTGCTGCCCGGCGAACAGGCCACGGTGACCCTGCCCGCCCAGGCCATTGGCGACGAATGGGGGCCGGCACTCGAACAACTGCGTGGCCTGTGCAGCAAGCCGGCGACGACGCCTTTGCGGCTGCGGCTGGACATCGAATCCGACGCGCCCTGCCAGGTCACCGTGCTGGCTGCGGCGCTGGCCTTGCAGGGCGAAATCGAATTGCTGAGCAAAGCGCAGCAATTGGCCTTCGACGGCCAGCAGGCCTTGCCCCTGCCGCTGGCGCTCAGCCTGCCCGCAGGGGTGACGGCCACCGGCCTGCGGCTGGCCGGCCGTGTGGTGGCCGAAGCAGGCGCCGATGCCAGCGCCGCCGCGCCACCCGCCGCGGGCCGGCTTGGTGCCCTGCTGTCCGCCGACACCACCGCCGACACCACCGCCGTGCAGCCGCTGCAGCTGAACCAGCCTGCCGCAGTGGCTGGTCTGGCCCTGTGCTGGCAGCCACTGTCGTCCGAAGTGCAGATGCAAGTGCGCCTGCACAGCGACGGTGGCAACGGCCCCGGCAGCCTGGTGCTGGCCGAACAGACGCTGCAGGCCGGCACGGCGCAAGCCGGCTGGCTGACGCTGCGCTGGCCGGCGCTGGACCTGCAGGCCCAGCGTATGTGGGTGCGCCTGACGCTGAGCGCAGGCGCCGGGCTGTGCCTGTTCGACAGCAGCACCGCAGCCGGCTGGCTTGAAAGCGGCGGCGCCACCGTGCCGGGCGCGCTGCTGCCGCAGGGCCTGGCGATGACGCTGCTGCAGGCCCAGCCTGCCGGACAGGCCCTGCGGGCCATTGGCGTACACCTGGCTGGCCAGACCATCGCGGCGACGCTGCCCGCCGCGCCCCTGTCGCTGGACATTCCGCAGGCCCTGCTGCCCCTGCTGGACACCCACCCCATCACCTTCACGGGCGCTGTGCGCGGCAGCGTCACGGTGGAGTCGGCCCGCCTGCGCGTCGGGCTGTGAGGGCCTGCCGGGGGCGCCCGGCCGCCAGTCTGCGCCGCCCGCTGCGTCGGCTTCTGCTTCTGCTTCTGCGCCGCTCACAGGCCCCGCCATCGAAGTCGAGTCCGCCGTGTTGTTCGGCCTGGCCCTGGTGCATACCTTCTCGGTCTGGCGCTTGGACAAACTGGCGCAGCGCCATCCGCAGCAGGCCAGCCTGCTGCACCTGCAGGGCGAGCGCGGCCAGACGGCGGCATCACCGCCACATCCGCAGCAAGTGGGTCTGCAAGTGCCGCCAGACGCTGGTGCGGCAACCGGTTGCGCCGCAGCTCATCGACACAGGCATGCCGGCCCCGGGGCTGGTCGCACTCGTGCTGGTGAGCCGCTTCATGGACCACCTGCAGCACTACCACCAGGAAGAGATCAACGCGCGCTTGAACGGGCACACGCCGCGTTCGACGCTGGCGTCGTGGTCGGGCCAGGGCGGCGCCGGATTGCAGCCGCTGTTCGACATCCACCGCGAGTTCTTCCTCGGCGCAGATGTTGTGCATGCCGACGAACTTCCGACCATCGACGAGTGACTTGCCGTGAGGCGGAGCCGATCAAAGCCGCTGCGGGAGCAGATGCACGGCTGGCCGCAGCTCGCGCTGGTCAGCGGCAACATCCTGCACAGTTGCTCTGGCTGGCTGGGCGAGAACGGCGACCCCAGCTTCAGGATCAGCTTCACGACGCCCGTCAATGCGTTCAGCGCCACCTTCGCCGGCGTCTCCACGGCCGCCGATGTCACGCTGTATGTTTACAACGGCGCGTCGCTGCTGGGCAGCGTCTCGGGTGCCGGCACCGGCCAGTTCATGCTGAGTTTTGCCGCTGCGTCGATCACCGCCGTGGCCGTGCGGCCGGGCACGTTTGACGACCGGGTCGGGGTTGACGACATCAGCTTCACGCCGCTTCCGGTGCCCGAACCCGGCACCTACCTGCTGATGGCGTTGGGCATTTCGCTGACCGCCTTCAGGCTGCGCCGCTCAGCCTGAGGCTGCGGACGGCACGCTGCGGCTGACGCACTATTTCGACGCTGCTGCGCTGGCCGCCCCTGCCTGCGTCACCGCCTTGGGCGGTTGCGCCAGCCGGGCGATCAGGTCGTCCAGGTAAGGCTTGTCCTTGGCGCCACTGCGCCAGCTGGGGAAGTACAGGAACACCAGGCTGGCGCTCATGAACTCAGGCCGGTTGTTGTAGCGGTGCAGCACCACCGCAATGCGTTCGTCGCGCGAAATGCGGCTGAAGTTGACGAGCGGAAAGTCATAGGGGTCGAGCCAGAAGGCGAGCGTCTTCAGGCCCGGTGAAGTGATGGTCAGCTTCAGGCGCCGATGCACCGGGTCGTGCGCCACCACAGCGACATCAAATTCGCGCGGCGGCTGCTCTGCGCCGCCGCTGCTGCTGCTGTCATCGCGCACGCGCGGCGCCTTGACGTGGAAGCCTGGCGCGTCGCTGCCTGCAAACTCGTGGTTGAGATCAACGTCGAAGTCCTGGCGCCTGCCGTCCACCTCCAGCAGCGCGGCCTGGCGCACCTTGACCTGCGAGGCCACGCGGTCGAGATGCTCCGAGTGCTCATCGCGGGCCTTGCCTGCGGGCGACTTGCCGATGTCGGTCGCCAGCTCCCAGAACAGCGGGCTCAGGTTGAGCGAGTCGTGGAAGTTCAGCGACAGCAACTCAAGCGCCACCAGGCGCTTGCCCAAGTCGCCGGGGGTGGGCGCCAGGTAGGTGCCGATGAGTTTGTCGAAGAGCCCGCGGCGCACTGCCGTGTCGGACTCTTCGCGCTTGCTCATGAGGTCGGTGTAGAGGCGGAATTGCTGCTCGGCCTGCTCGCGCCTACGGCTGTCGTCGCGGTTCTTCTCGTCGTTCTCGGCCGCCTTCCACTGGTACAGCAAGGGCAGTGTCACGAGGGCGATCGGCATCGCCAGCGTCTGCAGCATCCACTTGATGCCGGCGGTCTTTGTGTCTGCCACTCTTGCCGGCTTCGCCGGGTCAGCGCCTGCTTCGTCTTCAGCCACGGTGCTCAGCGCCGGGCCAGCGGTGCCGCATCTGCCGGCACCTCAAAGTCGTAGCGCGCCGGGTCACCCGTCAGCACGACCCAGGTCGTCTTGTCGCCCACGCTCAAGGCGCAGCGGCCTTCACCGGCCACCGAGAGGTTGTAGTTGCCCTGCGCGTTGGAGTTGCCAGTGGCGGCGCCGCCGGGGCAGACCAGCTTCAGCACCACGCCCACCAGGGGCTGGTTGCCGCGCTTCAGGTTGCCGTAGATGGCGGCGGCCGATGCCGGCCCGGCGAGGATCAGCACGGCGGCTGCGACAAGGCATCGAGAAGAGATTCGGAAAACTGGCATGGGTAGAAACTGCAAGGGGAGTGTGGATCACGCAGAGTGTCGGGCCGCATGCAGGCACCGTCAATGCGGCCTCAACACCGGCGCCAGCGCTGTGGCGGTCGCTGTTCAGCCGCTGGGATGGCGCTGCACGGCCTTCAGCAAAGACAGCAATGCGCGCTCACGTGCCAGGCCCGCGACGATGAGCATCTGCGCTGCGGTGAAGAAGTACTCCAGTGAATCGCCCAGCGGCTCGTCGTCGATCTTCACCGGCACCACGGGCAGGTTGCGCTCGAAGGCTATCGAGACTTCACGCGCAACATGGGCCGACGCGCTGGCATGGCGCGACACCAGGGCCACCATCAGTCGGCTTCGCTTGATGGCCTTGGCGATTTCGCCAGAGTAGGCGACGGCGCCGGGGACGATGTCGCGCGCGGCCAGCCAGCAGTTCTGACCCTCCGCTTCGAGCGCCACCACCACGGCCTCGGCCCAGGGCAGGTCTTCGGTGGCGTGGCTGATGAAGACCATGCCCGCCGAAGTCGGCTTGGGCGCCGGTGCGGGTGGCGGCAGTTCGATTGCCGCAGCGGCACGTCTCAATTTGGCAGCCAGGTCGATGCGCAAGCGCTCGAATGGAGCCCGGAACGCGGGTGCAACCAGACTGGGTCCAAGATAGATCTCCAACGGCCGGTCGGTGTCGTTGGTGTCGAAGAAAGGCATCCACACCGCGTCCGCTGGCAGCAGCCGCTTCCACGCGTCACTCCGGGCCACCCGGTGCATGGCGGATTCCGACATCGCGACAAAGTACAACCGGTCGCGCAGCGCTTCAGCGCCGTGCGCCGCCTTGAAATGCTCGACTTCCTGCAGGCAGCGTTCGCTGTGTGCGTAGTTGTCGTGGACCACCACGATCAACGCAAACGACGCGTCGAGGCGATGGTTCTCCGCATCGCTCGCAGGCGGCGAAGACGGGCCATTCTCGGCAGACAGGTGCAGCCGCGGCAGGCGCACGCCCCGCAGCATGGCGCTCAAGCTGCGTTCGAGCTCTTGCGCGAAACTGCCGACCCAGTTGAACCAGGCCTCGTCGTCGCTGTGGCTGTAGCTGACGAAGGCCGTGAACTCGAAGTCCTTCAATGCTTTCATCGCCACCCCATCTGGTCAGCCACTCAGGCCGGCAGCGCCGGCTCCGGAATTCTGCTCCCGAGCACACGCTTCAGCGCCAGCCCCGTGTGCGACCCCGCCGCCACCACCGCTTCTGGCGGCCCGGCCACCACCACACGCCCACCGGCGCCGCCGCCTTCGGGGCCCAGGTCGATGACCCAGTCGGCTTCGGCGATCACGTCCAGATCGTGTTCGATCACGACCACGCTGTGGCCGCCATCCACCAGCCGGTGCAGCACCTTGATGAGCCTTTCCACATCGGCCATGTGCAGGCCCACCGTGGGTTCGTCCAGCACGTACAGCGTCTTCGGTGCGCGCTGGCCGCGACGTGTGATGTCGTCGCGCACCTTGCTGAGTTCGGTGACGAGCTTGATGCGCTGCGCCTCGCCGCCACTCAGCGTCGGCGAAGGCTGGCCCAGCGTCAGGTAGCCCAAGCCCACGTCCTTCAGCAATTGCAGCGGGTGGCTGATGGCCGGCATGCTGGCAAAGAAATCGACGGCTTCATCCACCTCCATGCGCAGCACGTCGCCGATGCTTTTGCCGCGCCACGTCACGGCCAGCGTTTCGGGGTTGAAGCGCGCGCCGTGGCAGGTGTCGCAGGGCACTTTCACGTCGGGCAGGAAACTCATCGCGATGGTCTTCATGCCCTGGCCTTCGCAGCCCGGGCAGCGGCCCCCGCCGGCCTACAGGCCGGCGCCACCTGATCCACCGGTGTTGAAGCTGAAGCGGGCGACGGCATAACCGCGCGCCTTCGCCTCCAGCGTTTCGGTGTAGAGCTTGCGGATGGTGTCCCAGAAGCCGATGTAGGTGGCCGGGCAACTGCGCGGCGTCTTGCCGATCGGCGTCTGATCGACTTCCAGCACGCGGTCGATGGTCTCGAAACCTTGCAGCCCCGTGCAGCCGACGAGTGAAGGCCGCCGCCCTGCCGCCAGCGCGTCGCGGCCGGCTTTGGTGGCCTTGTGCTGCACGAGTGCGGCCACATTGGCCAGCAGCACGTCGCGTGCGAGCGTGCTCTTGCCCGAGCCCGACACACCCGTCACCACCACCAGGTGGCCCAGCGGCACCTGGAAGTCCACATTTTGAAGGTTATGCAGGAACGCGCCTTGCAGCGTCAGCGCCAGGCCGTCGGGCGCCACCGCCCGCCGCGCTTGCAGCGGGTGCTGGAGTGGGTGCGCGAGCAGCCGGCCGGTGACCGAATCGGCCTGCGCCGACAAGTCCGCCACGCTGCCCTGCGCCACCAGCCGCCCGCCGCGCTTGCCGGCGCCGGGGCCGATGTCGATCAGGTGTTCGGCGCGGCGGATGGTGTCAACGTCGTGCTCCACCACGACCAGCGTATTGCCGGCCGCGCCCAGCTTGGCCAGCGCGCCGAGCAGGATGCCGTTGTCGCGCGGGTGCAGGCCGATGGTGGGTTCGTCCAGCACGTAGCACACGCCCTGCAGGTTGCTGCCCAGTTGCGCGGCCAGGCGGATGCGCTGCGCTTCGCCGCCACTGAGCGTCGGCGCTGCGCGGTCCAGCGTGAGGTAGCCCAGGCCCACGTCGGACAGGAATTCGAGCCGGCTCTTGATCTCCACCAGCACGTCGCGCGCGATCTCGCTATCACGTCGACTTAGGCGGCCCTGCAAGCCCAGCGCGCCGATCCAGGCGCGCGCTTCGTGGACCGACATGCGGGCGATGGCGTCGATCGCCTGCTGCTCGAAAGTCACGCCCCGTGAAGCCGCGTTGAGCCGCGCGCCGCCGCAGTCGCTGCAGGGTTCATCGACGACACCTTCGACCTCGGCTTCTTCGGACGGGAAGGTCATCTCCCGGCCCTGGTTGTCACGATCTTTCGCGTCCGGGCGCACGCTGTCGTCGTAGGCCTTGCGCTGCTCGCGCGTGAGCTTCAAGCCGGTGCCAACGCAGCCCGTGCACCAGCCGTGTTTGCTGTTGTAGCTGAACATGCGCGGGTCGAGTTCGGGGTAGCTGGTGCCGCACTCGGGGCAGGCGCGTTTGGTGCTGAACACCTTGACCTCGCCGACGCCAGCACCGGTGCCACCGAAGTCCATCGCCACCGCCAAGCGGTCCAGCGGGTGCAGCAGGTGCAGCACACCACGGCCGATTTCCAGTGCCTTGCTCAGCAGCGCGCGCAGCTCGGCTTCGTTGCTCTGCGTGATGACGATGTCGCCCACCGGCAACTCCAGCGTGTGTTCCTTGAAGCGGTCGATGCGCGGGAAGGGGCTGAGCGAGAGGAATTCACCGTCCACGCGCAAATGCGTGTGGCCACGCGCCTTGGCCCACTTGGCGAGATCCGTGTACACGCCCTTGCGGTTGATGACCAGCGGCGCCAGCAGGCCGACATGCTGCCCGGCATGGTCGCGCAGCAGTTGCGCGGCGATGCTCTCGGCGCTTTGCGCCTTCACCGGCGCGCCGTCTTTCACGCAGTGCTGCAAGCCGAGCTTGACCCACAGCAAGCGCAGGAAGTGCCAGACCTCGGTGGTCGTCGCCACCGTGCTTTTGCGGCCGCCGCGGCTCAGGCGCTGTTCGATGGCGACCGTCGGCGGGATGCCATACACCGCATCCACCTCGGGCCGCCCTGCCGGCTGCACGATGCTGCGCGCGTAAGCATTCAGGCTTTCGAGATAGCGGCGCTGGCCTTCGTTGAACAGGATGTCAAAGGCCAGCGTGCTCTTGCCCGACCCGCTGACGCCGGTGACGACGCTGAACTTGCCGCGCGGGATCTCGACGCTCAGACTTTTGAGGTTATGTTCCTTGGCATTGACGATGCGGATGTTGTTGTCGGCTTCGCGCGCGGCCTGGCGGCGGGCTCTCATCACACTCTGCAACGGCCGGCCTTCTTCGGCCATGACAACGCCCAGCCCCAGCGACATTTCGTACTCGCGCAGCGCCCGGCCGGTGTGCGAAGTGCCATGCGCCTTGACGTCCTCAGGCGTGCCCACGCACACCACTTCACCACCGCCTTCGCCGCCCTCGGGCCCGAGGTCGATGATCCAGTCGCTGGCGCGGATGACGTCCAGGTTGTGCTCGATCACGAGCAGCGAATGCCCCGCGCCCTGCAGCTTGCGCAAGGCGCGCATCAGCTTGGCGATGTCGTCGAAGTGCAGGCCCGTGGTCGGCTCGTCGAAAAGGAACAGCGTGCCGTGTCTGGCGGACTGTTGGCGCGGGCTGTAGCCGCGTTCGGCGGCGTCGGCCAGAAAACCGGCCAGCTTCAGCCGCTGCGCTTCACCGCCCGACAGCGTGGGTACAGGCTGCCCAAGGCGCACGTAGTCCAGCCCCACGTCGATGATCGGCTGCAGCCGCGCCACCACCTCGCGGTCGTTCTGGAACCAGTGCGCGGCTTCGGCCACCGTCAGGTCCAGCACGTCGGCAATGCTCAAGCGCATCGGCCCGCGCACGACCTTCACGTCCAGGATCTGCGGCCGATAGCGGCGGCCGTCGCAATCCGGGCAGCGCAGATAGACATCGCTCAGGAACTGCATCTCCACATGCTCGAAGCCGCTGCCGCTGCAGGTGGGGCAGCGGCCGTCGCCAGCGTTGAAGCTGAAGGTGCCGGCCGTATAGCTGCGTTCGCGCGCCAGCGGCGCGTCGGCGAAGATCTTGCGCAGTTCGTCGAAGGCACCGACATAGCTGGCCGGGTTGCTGCGCGCGGTCTTGCCGATCGGGCTTTGATCGACAAAGACGGCATCGCTGAGTTGCTCGGCGCCCAGCAGGCGGTCAAACGCGCCCGGTGTTTCCGTCGCCTTGCCGAAGTGGCGCGCCAGGGCCGGGTACAGCACGTCCTGGATCAGCGTGCTCTTGCCCGAACCGCTGACGCCAGTGATGCAGATGAGCCGCTGCAGCGGCAGCTCCACCGTCACACCGCGCAGGTTGTGGTCGCGTGCGCCTTCGAGAATCAGCTTCGGCGTGTTGGCTTCCACGCTCTTGCGAAAGCCCAGCCCCACCTGTTTGCGCGCACCCAGATAAGCACCGGTCAGCGTGTTGGCGCTGCGCGCTTCGTGCGGTGTGCCGTCGAAGACGATCTGGCCGCCGCGCTCGCCGGGGCCCGGACCCATGTCGATGAGCCTGTCCGCCGCCAGCATCACCGCCGGGTCGTGTTCGACGACGACCAGCGTGTTGCCGGCGTCGCGCAGCCGGTGCATGGCCTGCACGATGCGGTTCATGTCGCGCGGGTGCAGGCCGATGCTGGGCTCGTCGAGCACGAACATCGTGTTGACCAGGCTCGTGCCGAGCGCCGTCGTCAAGTTGATGCGCTGCACCTCGCCGCCGCTGAGCGTGCGGCTCTGACGGTCCAGCGTGAGGTACTGCAGCCCGACATCGCACAGGTACTTCAGGCGCGTGCGCACTTCGTCCAGCAGCAGCTTCAGCGCGTCGTCGAGCATCGTGCTGGGCAGCGACAGGCCATCGAAAAAGCGGCGCAGGCGTTCGATGCTGAGCTGCATCAGGTCGTGCAGGCTCAGGCCCGGCAGCGCTTCGAGTTGATCGCGCGTCCAGGTCGCACCCACCGGCAGATAACGTTTCCCGGGCGGCAGCACCGCATCGGCGTCCACCTTCGACCCCATGCGCCACAACAACGATTCCAGCTTCAACCGCGCGCCACCACAGCTGCCACACGGCGTGTAGCTGCGGTACTTGGACAAGAGCACGCGGATGTGCATCTTGTAGGCCTTGCTTTCCAGGTAGCCGAAGAAGCGGCGCACGCCGTACCACTGCTTGTTCCAGTTGCCGGTCCAGTTGGGGGTGCCTTCAATGACCCAGTCGCGCTGCGGCTGCGTCAGTTGCGACCACGGCGTGTCGCGCGGGATGCCCGCTTCGCCGGCATAGCGCAGCATGTCTTCGTGGCCGTCTTTCCAGGCCGGCGTCTGCATCGTTTTGATGGCGCCGCTGCGCAGCGTCTTGCGCACATCCGGTATCACCAGGCCCATATCGACGCCGATCACACGCCCAAAACCGCGGCAGGTGTCGCAGGCGCCGTAGGCGCTGTTGAAGCTGAAGAGTGCGGGCTGCGGGTCTGCGTAGCGCTGGTTGCTTTCGGGGCAATGCAGGCCGGTGCTGTAGCGCCACAGGGTGCCGTCGTCGCCGACGAACACGTTGAGCCTGCCGCTGCCGCGCTTCAGCGCCAGTTCGATTGCTTCCAGCACGCGCACCTTTTCAGCCGACGAGGCGCGCACGCGGTCGGCCACCACGTCGAGAATCTTCTTCGCACCTTCCACACGCTCGGCCTGCACGCGCGTGAAGCCGCTGGCCGACAGCCACTGCGCTTGCTGTTCGGCCGAAGTGTCGGCCGGCAATTCAGCCGGAAAGGTGAACACCAGACGCGGGTCGCCCGCCGCTGCGGCACGCGCCAGCACGTCGGCGTAGATCGTCTCCGGCGTGTCGTGGCGCACTGGCAACGCGGTCTGCTTGTCGAAGAGCTGCGCGGCGCGCGCGAAGAGCAGCTTCAGGTGGTCGTTGATCTCCGTCATCGTGCCCACCGTGCTGCGCGAGGTGCGCACCGGGTTGGTCTGGTCGATGGCTATTGCCGGCGGCACGCCGTCCACACGGTCCACCGCCGGGCGGTCCATGCGGTCCAGGAACTGGCGCGCATAGGCGCTGAAGGTTTCGACGTAGCGGCGCTGGCCTTCGGCATACAGCGTGTCGAACACCAGGCTGCTCTTGCCCGAGCCACTGGGCCCGGTGACCACCGTCATCTCGCCGGTGTGGATGTCCAGGTCGAGGTTCTTCAGGTTGTGCTGACGCGCACCGCGAATACGAATGACACCGGACGACATGGACGCCTTCTGAGGGGTGAAGGCGGGGCATTCTAGGGACCGGCGGGCGCTGTCGTGCCCGCCACTCGAGATGCCCTTGTGATCAGTCCCGTGGGCGCTGGCGCTCGCTCAGGAAATCCAATGTTGCCTGCCGTGTCTGCGGCGAATTCAGGATGCCAAGGTGCGTCGAGCCCAGGATCGGGTCGTGGATGCCCTGGCCCGTGAGGTCGATCTGTCTTGCGCCCTTCAGCTGCGCGCTCTTGGAAAAATCATTCGGCTGACCATAAGAATCCACCGCTGGCACCGGGGCCAGCACGCCGTCTTGCAGCGGGAAATAGACGAAGCTGGTGTCGGCATTGCGAATCACCAGCACACGCGTCGGGCCATCGCTTTCGTCACGGCCATTGCGGCCGTTGAGCAGGCGCAAGAACGGCGTGTTGGGCGAGCCCAGTTCTTCGCACACCGCACTGCCGGGCGTGAAGCCGCCCAGCGACGGCAGCTGCCAATAGTTGGCCGCCAGCGGGCTGCAATTGATGATGCCGTGGTTGGGGCCGTCGATGGCCACCAGCCGGCGCACGCTGCGGCCGGCGTCGTCCTGCCGCATCCATTCGCGCGCCAACGTCACGCCCAGGCTGTGGCCGACGATGTCAATCTGGCTCGCGCCCGTGAAGGCCAGCACGGCGGCGACGAAGCGGCGCAGGTCGGGCACGTTGGCCTGGTTGCTGTGGGCGATGCGCGAACGGCGCGTTTGGTCACTGGCCAGGTCGCACTGGTCGCCCTGGTAGCCCAGGCCCCAGAGTTCGCTGGTGGCGTAGCCGTTGTCGGCCAGGAACTGCGCCATCGCCTGCATGCGGCCATAGGGCGCGCAGGCAGTCGCGAAGGGTGTGTCGTTGTTGCCGTGCAGGAAGATCACCGGCGTGCGCGTCACCGGGCCGGCAGCGCCAAAGCCGATGACCGGACGCGCCAGCGAGGCGTCTTCGATGACCGGGAAGCCGGCTGGAAACGTGGTGCCAACCGTGCCGGCCGCATGGGCTGCCACAACAAAGCTCAAGCTGGCGCCGGCCAACAGCGCGCGAAGCCAGGAACGGTTCTTCATGTTCATCTCCTTTTAGGGTTTTCAGGGCGAAAAAAAGCGCTCGACCAGCGCGAACTGTTCGGGCGTGTTCAGGGCCGGCGCGTGACCGCAGTTCGGCACCGTCACCACCACCGCCTGCGGCCCGCGCACGCGCATGGCTTCTGCGGTCTCGGGCAGCAGCAGGTCCGAGCTTTCACCGCGCAGGCACAGCACAGGCAGGCTCAGTGAATCCCAGGCGTCCCAGCGTTCATGGTCGTGCGGGTGGTGCACAAACTGCTGCACCATCGCCGGGTCGTAGTGCGGCGTGACGCGGCCGTCGGGCAAGCGACGGACCGAGCTTTCGGTGAGCAGCCGCCACTGCGCATCACTCAGCCAGCCATAGGGTTTGTAGATGGTGCGGAAGTACATCTCCAGCTCGGCCATGGTGGCAAAGGCCTGCGGGTTGCCGGCGTAGGACAGGATGCGCTGGATGGCCGGCTGCGGCAGCGTCGGGCCGATGTCGTTCATAACCAGGCGCTCAATGCGCCCGCGCAGTGCGCCGGCTGCGGCCACCATGCCGATGGCGCCACCCATCGACGTGCCCAACCAGTGCATCTGCGCGATGCCCAACTGGTCCACCAGCGACAGCGCCAGGCGCGCGTAGAAGTCGAGCTGGTATTCCGCCGCGGGGTCGGGGCTCCACTGGCTCAAGCCGCGGCCGATGGTGTCGGGGCAGATGACGCGGAAGCGTTGCGACAGGTGCGCCGCGATGGCGTCCATGTCGCGCGCGGTGCGCGCCAGGCCGTGCCAGGCGATCACGGTGTCGGCGTGCTGCGCGCCCCACTCCAGGCAGTGGATCTCGCGGCCAACGCATTGCAGGTAATGCGAAGCAGGCGTCATGCCCTGCGCCCCGTGACGAGCGCCCGCAAGCGCCCGACGATGCCGCTGGGAAAGTGATACACCGACAGCACGAAAAGCACACCCAGCCACAACAGCCAGCGGTCGGGCGTGAGCACGGCGCCCAGCACCGGCACACCGTCAAAGGCCGTGGCGCCGAGCTTCAGCAGGTCTTGCAGGTAGTTCTGCGCCAGCACGAAAAGCACCGCGCCGATGACCGCGCCGTACATCGTGCCCATGCCGCCGATGACGACGATGAGCAGGATGTCGATCATGATTTCGAAGCTCAGCGTGGTGTCGGGCCCGGTGTAGCGCAGCCACAGCGCCAGCATCGCGCCGGCGGCACACGCAAACAGCGCCGACAGCACGTTGCTCAGCGTGCGGTAAACCACCGTGCGGTAGCCGATGGCCTCGGCGCGGAAGTCGTTCTCGCGGATCGCCTGCAGCACGCGGCCGAAGGGTGAGTTGACGATGCGCAGCAGCAGCACAAACAGCACCGTGGCTGCGACGAACAGCAGGTAATACGTCAGCAGCTTGCCGTCCACCGCCACGCCGAAAATCGGCTCCTCCAGCAGCGTGAACGCCGGGCTCAGCCACTCGGGGTTCTTGAAGCTCAGGCCGTCTTCACCGCCGGTGATGTCCGACAACTGCGAGGCCAGGGTCTGGAA
>JANNGN010000683.1:0-5932 GCA_031403895.1 Rubrivivax sp.
AGGGCTTCCCGTTCAGCGCCGAGTTGAAGCTGGTGCACGACCAGGAGGTGCAGAACTGGAAGCTCGAATTCGACTTCGGCGACGACGCCAGAAAGAGTGAAGGCGACGGTGAACCGGTGGACTTCTCGGACCAGGACAGCCTGGGCCCCTGCCCCAAGTGCAAGGGCCGCGTCTTTGAGCACGGCAGCCACTATGTCTGCGAACACAGCGTGGGCGCGACGGTGAGTTGCGACTTCAAGAGCGGCAAGATCATCCTGCAGCAGCCGGTGGAGCGCAGCGAAGTAGCCAAGCTGCTGGCGACCGGCAAGACGGGCCTCTTGGAAAACTTCGTCTCCAACAAGACGCGGCGCAAGTTCAAGGCCTTCCTGGCCTATGACGCGAAGGAGGGGCGCGTGGGCTTCGAGTTCGAGCCGAGGGCTGCCAAAGTGCCGGCGAAAAAAGTCGCTGGCAAAACGGCCGCGAAGAAAGCAGCAGCCTGATGGACTGCCGGGCTGTTGGTTTTCGCGCCAGCGGCGCGCTGGCAGCAGCGTGCGCTGGCGGCGGCGACGGCCTGCACTTGGATCAGCGCGTCAAGAATGCGCGCGGGTGGCAAGAGATCGCGTCCCTTTTACTTTGCTCGCCCCTATGATTTCGCACCATTGTTCAAGGCTCAAGTCCATGTCCAGAGTCCTGCTGCGCCGCCTGGTGCTGATGCTCACGCTGCTGGCCACCGCCCCCTGGGCGCAAGCGCTGGTGTTTGCCGTCAACGAAGGCGTGACCTACCGCGTCAGCAACGACGAGATCCGCGCCCGCTACGCGGCCATCGCAACCGACCTGAGCAAGCTGCTGAACCAGCCGGTGCGCGTAGAACCGGTGGGGGACTACCCCACGTTGCGCAAGGGCCTGGCAGCCAGGACCTACGACCTGGCGCTGGTACACCCGGCGCACATTTCCATCGGCGCCATCAAGGGCAGCGGCTACCAGCTGGTGGTGGTGACGAAGGGCTTTCAGGAATACACCGCGCGCTTCCTGGTGCGCGCCGACTCGCCCTTCAAGACCCTGGCTGACCTGCGCGGGCGCAAGCTGGGCGCGCCCGACGAAGACTCGATCACCTCGTGGATGGTGCGCGCGACGATGCGTGACGCGCTGGGCAGCGCCGACAGCGTGGCCTACACCTACACCCGCTACCAGGACGCCGTGCCCTTCATGGTGGAACACACCTTCACGCAGGCCGGCGCCACTGCCGCCAACGCAGTGGTCAAGCAGTGGGAAACTGCCGGCGGCAAGGTGCTGGCCAAGTCCAGGCCAGTGCCCATCAAGCACATCATCGGCAGCCCTGCATTGAGCGCCGAAGAACTGGGCCGGGTGCGCGACTACTTTGTCGGCCTGGACACCACCGACGCCGGGCGCAAGAAGCTCGAGCCCATCAAGGTGCAGGGTTATGCGCCCTACGACAACGCCGCACTGATGGCGCTGGGCATCTGGCTGGGGCTGTAGCGCACCCGTGAAGCAGCCGTGACGCTGGCGGTCCTGTACAAGCTGCTGGCCATCATGGCCAGCGTGGCGACAGGGTGGCTGGCGGCGCGGCTGGGATGGCTGGGCCGCATCCCGGCCGGGGCAGCAGAACGTGCTACCGGCAACGACCCGGCCCGCGTGCTGAGCAACGTCGCCTTCACGCTCTTTGTGCCGGCGTTGCTGTTCCGCACGATGGCGCGGCAGGACCTGTCGGCGCTGCCCTGGCGCATGCTGGCGGCGTACTTCGTGCCCGCGCTGCTGTCCACACTGGCCTTCTATGCCTGGCAGCGCCGTGCGGGGCTGCAACCCGCTGCAGCGCCCGCCACGCGCACGGTCGCGGCCGTCTATGGCAATGCAGTGCAACTGGGCATTCCGATCGCGGCTGCGCTCTTTGGCGAAGCCGGGCTGGCGCTGCACCTGGCCCTTGTCAGCCTGCACGGCGTGGTGCTGCTGACGCTGCTGACGGTGCTGGTGGAAGCCGACATCGCACGCGGCCAGACACGCGCCTCGCGCCGCGACACGCTGCGCATCACGCTGCGCAACACCCTCATCCACCCTGTCGTGCTGCCGGTGCTGGCGGGCCTGGCCTGGAACCTGACCGGCTTCGGCCTGCACCCGGTGCTGGACCAGACCCTGCTCGGCCTGGGCAGCGCCGCGGTGCCGGTGTGCCTGCTGCTGATCGGCGTCACGCTGGCCACCTACGGCGCGCGCGACGGGCTGAGATCCGCCCTGCGCGTGTCGGCCTTCAAGCTGCTGCTGATGCCGGCCCTGGTGCTGCTGGTGGCGCGCTACGGCTTCGGCCTGGCGGGTGTGCCGCTGGCGGTGCTGGTGATGATGGCGGCACTGCCGGTGGGCAGCAACGCCATCATCTTCGCGCAGCGCTACGGCACGCTGGAAGGCGAAGCGACGCTGGCGATCCTGGCTTCCACCATCGGCTTCATGGCGACAGCGGCACTGTGGCTGGCAGTGCTGGGCGCCATCGTCTGAGCGGCAGACTGAATCGCAGACTGAACGCCAGACTGAGCAGTTTTGGGACAATGCGCCCATGACCCCGAACGACATTCCCGCCTACATGGCCCACGTTGGCGTGGCCGCACGCGCTGCGGCAACCGTCATGGCCGCAGCCCCCACGGCGGCCAAGGACGCGGCGCTGCGGGCGCTGGCAACGCGGCTGCGCGCCAGCGTGGACACACTGCAGGCGGCCAACGAGCAAGACCTGCAGCGTGGCGCGGGTCTGTCAGCACCCTTGCTCGACCGCCTGAAGCTGGACGCCGCCATCATCCACACCGTGGCCGAGGGCTGCGAACAGCTTGCCGCCATGGCCGACCCGGTGGGCGAAATCACGGGCGTGAAGCGCCGCCCCAGTGGCATCAGCGTGGGCCAGATGCGCGTGCCGCTGGGGGTCTTCGGCATGATCTACGAGAGCCGGCCCAACGTGACCATCGAAGCCGCTTCGCTGGCCATCAAAAGTGGCAATGCCTGCATCCTGCGCGGCGGCTCGGAAGCACTGCACAGCAACCTGGCACTGTGGCGCCTGGTGCAGGCGGCACTGGCCGATTGCGGCCTGCCGACCGACGCCGTGCAACTGGTGGAGACGAGCGACCGCGCCGCTGTCGGCTGCCTCATCACCATGCCCGAATACGTGGACGTGATCATCCCGCGCGGTGGCAAGGGCCTGATCGAACGCATCAGCGCCGAAGCGCGCGTGCCGGTCATCAAGCACCTGGACGGCAACTGCCACATCTATGTCGATGAAGAGGTGGACCTCGACCTGGCCGTGCGCGTCACCGACAACGCCAAGACGCAGAAATACAGCCCTTGCAACGCTGCGGAATCATTGCTTGTGCATGCGGCGCAGGCCGCAGCTTTCCTGCCGCGCATCGGCACTGTCTTCGCGGCCAAGGGCGTGCAGATGCGCTGCTGCCCACGCGCCGCCGGCGTGCTGGCCGGACTGCAAGGCGTGGTGCCGGCCAGCGAAGAAGACTGGGCTGCGGAGTACCTGGCGCCGATCATCAGTATCAAGGTCGTGGACTCACTCGACGAGGCGATGGCCCACATCGGCCACTACGGGTCACACCACACCGACGCCATCCTGCCGCGCCACCACGCCAGCGCCATGCGCTTCCTGCGCGAAGTCGATTCGGCCAGCGTGATGGTCAACACCAGCACGCGCTTTGCCGACGGCTTCGAATACGGCCTGGGTGCCGAGATCGGCATCAGCACCGACAAGCTGCACGCCCGCGGCCCGGTGGGGCTGGAAGGGCTGACCTCGCTGAAGTGGGTCGTGCTGGGGCAAGGCGAAGTGCGCACATGAAGGGCCCGCCGTGAACGCCGGGCTGGTGGCGGTGCTGGTGGTCGCTGCCGTGCTGCTGTTCTGGGTCATCGGCGCCTACAACCGGCTCATGGTGATGCGCAACGGCATCGCCGACACCTGGGCCAAGGTGCAGGATGCACTCGACCAGCGCGGTGCTGCCGCCCTGCCGCTGGTGGCCGCGCTGCGTGAGCCGATGGCGGCCGAGCAGGGCGCGCTGGACACCTGGCTGGCAGCGCATGCACAAGCCGCCAGGGCCGCCGCCGCAATGGCCGCGCGGCCGATTGACGAGCCGCATGCGCAGGCCTGGGTGGCGGCGGAAACGGCACTCGCCGCTGCCGCCAGCCGCGTGCTGGCGCTGCTCGACCAGCAGGCTGAATTGCGCCTCTCCGATCCAGTCGCGGCCCTGGCCCAGACCTGGCGCGACGGCCAGGCGCGGCTGCCCTTTGTGCGCCAACTCTTCAACGACGCGGCTGCGACCTACAACGCTGCGGTGGGCCTGTTCCCGACCCAGCTTGTGGCCAAGGGTTTTGGACTCGGGCGCGCCGGCTTGCTCTGAGCCAAGAAACACCCCAATGGCGAGCCCGTCGCCCGGCCCGCAGAATGAGCAGCGCTTGAACCAGCCAGCGCTGAACCGAAGGAGAACACCATGAACCGATTTCCGTGCGCAGCGTGGGCTGCAGCCACCGTGCTCTGCCTGAGCGCCCCGCTTGCAGGCGCGCAAGACGCCAACCTGGCGCGCAACCTGGCGGCCACCTGCGCCAGTTGCCACGGCACCAACGGCAATTCGCGCGGCGAGGTGAAAGCGCTCGCCGGCGTGCCGGCCGACAGCATCGTGGCCGCCTTCAACGCCTACAAGGCCGGCACCGTGCCCGCCACCGTCATGCACCAGATCGCCAAGGGCTACAGCGACGAACAGATCAAGCTGATCGCCGGCTTCCTGGCCGCGCAGCGGCCCGGTCAATGAGGAGCCACTCGATGAACACGCACTTCGAACTCTCGCGCCGCCGCCTGCTGGGCGCCGGCACTGCGCTGTCGGCACTGTCGGCATTCACGATCGCGGGTTGCGCCACACCCAGCGGCCCGTCGATCGGCCGTGTCGTCATCGTCGGTGGCGGCTTTGGCGGCGCCACCGCCGCGCGCTACCTGAAGCTGTGGGGCGGCAATGTCGATGTCACGCTGGTCGAGCGCGACGCCAGCTTCGTCTCCTGCCCGATCAGCAACTGGGTGCTGGGCGGCCACCAGCAGATGGCGTACCTGACGCGCAGCTACCGCGGCCTGCAGGCGCTGGGCGTGAAGGTGGTGCAGGGCGATGTGAGCGCCATTGACGCCGCCGCCAAAAAAGTGCGCCTGGCCAGCGGCAGCGAGCTGCCCTATGACCGGCTGATCGTCTCGCCGGGCGTGGACTTCATGCTCGACAGCACGCCCGGCCTGGCCGCTGCACTGAACAGCGGACGCGTGTTGCACGGCTGGAAGGCCGGCCCGCAAACCGTCGCCTTGCGCCAGCAACTGCAGGCCATGCCCGACGGCGGCGTCTTCGCCATCAGCATCCCGAAGGTGCCCTACCGCTGCCCGCCCGGGCCTTATGAACGTGCCTGCATGGTGGCCAGTTATCTGAAGGTCGCCAAGCCGCGCTCCAAGCTGCTGGTGCTGGACGCCAACCCCGAGATCCAGAGCAAGAAGGCGCTGTTCGAAAAAGCCTTCAAGGACCACTATGCCGGCCTGATCGAGTACCGACCCAACAACGAGTTGAAGGAAGTGGTGGCCACCTCAGGCCAGCTCGTCGCCAAGCTCGAGTTCGACGACGTCAAGGCCGACGTGTTGAACGTCATCCCGCCGCAGCGCGCGGGCGACATCGCACGCAGCGCGGGGCTCTTGAACATGAACAACCGCTGGGTCGGCGTGAACTGGCTGACGATGGAAAGCACGGCGGCACCCGGCGTCCACGTGCTGGGCGACGCGACGTTCAGCGCGCCGGCCATGCCCAAGAGCGGCCACATGGCCAACCAGCATGCCAAGGTGGCGGCCGCCGCCATCATCGAGTTGCTGCAGGGCAGGCCCGTCAACGCCACGCCGGTGGTGATGAACACCTGCTACAGCTTCGTCACCGCGCAGGACGTGGTGCAT
>JANNGN010000684.1:0-2151 GCA_031403895.1 Rubrivivax sp.
GCCTTGGCCGTGATCTCCGGCGGCGCCGGCCGGTCGCTGCCGACGACGGCGTCGCCGCCCAGCAACTGCCGCGCATCGCGCTGCAGGCCGCTGTTCAGGCGGTCGGCAAAGAAGCCCACCGCCGTCAGCGCCGCCACCGCCAGCATCACGGCCACCGCCAACAGGCGCAGTTCACCGGCACGAAAGTCGCGCAGCGTCTGGCGCCAGGCCAGGGCGCGGATGGACGGGGGCTTGAGTGCTTTGGGGGCCGGGGCGGTGCTGGCGTCGTTCATGGCCGGCACCATAGCCCATGCGCCGGGTGCCGGCACGCGGCAACAACTTTGGCCCCAGGCACCGCGGCTTCGATGCGGCGCCGCCCGCTCGCCAGCCGATGAGCGCGGCGTTGGCCAGCAGCGCGACCTACCGGCCCTTTGCGACTTTCCGGGGCTCAGCCGCGGTCAGGCCCGCATCGAGCGCGGGTTTCATCGCGGCAGCGGCCGTGGCTTGCCCTGGTCGTCGATGGCGACATAGGTCAAGTCGGCCTCGGTCACTTTCACCACCTGCAGATTGGCCGGGTTGCGCTCGGCGTACACCTCCACGTGTACGCTGATGCTGGTGTTGCCAATGCGCGAGATGCGGGCGTAAAAACTCAGCAGGTCACCCAGGCTCACCGGCTGCTTGAAGACAAACTGGTTCACCGCCACGGTGGCGATGCGGCCCTTGGCAACCCGGCTGGGCAACACAGCGCCGGCCAAATCCACCTGGGCCATGATCCAGCCGCCGAAGATGTCGCCGTTGGCATTCACGTCGGCCGGCAACGGCATCACGCGCAACACCAGCTCAGCCCCGCTGGGCAATGAGGCGGGTGCCATGAGGGGCTGGTGGGGAAGGTGTTGCATGCGGTGGTGGGGCTCAAAAAGACGTGCGGCGACAATGCCTGCATGCCTGCCAATGTATCCGCAGCCGAGTTGTCGCGACGCCTGCGCAAGCTGGAGCGTGTGTTCGACTTGCCCGCCATCCAGTGCCAGCCGCTGCCCGCCGAAGAAGTGGCGGCCTACTACGACAACTGCCACGACGCCTACCGCAAGTACCACTCGGCCGACGGCGCCGTTCACATGGCGCTGAACGACGGCAAGCGCTTCGACGCCGACGGGTTCTACGGCCAGCTGCGGCGCATCGAGGCCCGCTGGGCCGCACCCTTGGCCACAGCGCCGCAACAGGTGCTGGAGCTGGGCTATGGGCAGGGCTTCAACATGGCGTATCTGGCGCCGCGCCATGCCCGCTGCAGCTTTGCCGGCATCGACCTGAGCAGCGAGCACGTCGCCATCGCGCGCCAGCGTGTGCGCAGCCTGGCGCTGTCGAACGTGCATCTGGTTCAGGGCGACTTTCACCAGCTGCCCTTTGCCAGCGCCAGTTTCGACGAGGTGGTCTGCATCGAATCCTTCTGCCACGCCAGCGACCCGGCGCGCGCGCTGGCCGAAGTGGCGCGCGTGCTGCGGCGGGGTGGACGGTTCACGCTGTTTGACGGTTATCTGGTGCAGCCGCCGCATCGTTTGCAGGCTGACGAAGCGCTGGCCGTGTCGCTGGTGGCCCGCGGCATGGCCATCGAAGAGCTGCAGGTGCAGGACGAGTTGATCGCCGCAGCCCGCAGCGCTGGCCTGCAGCTGGCGCAACTGGCAGTGCTGGACGCGCAGGTTCTTCCGAGCCTGCGCCGGCTTGAACGCATCACCGGCGCGGTCATCCGCTTCGCCTGGCTGGGACGGCGCGCGTTGGCACGCCGCCATCCGGCGCGTGGGCGCAACGTGATGGCGGGTTATCTGATGCGGTGCACGGTCGAGATGGGACTCATCGGCTACCGCGAGCTTGTGCTCGTCAGACAACCATGAGATCCATGCACAACCAAGCCACGGCGCCTGCGCTGGTGCCGACCGGGCCGCAGCCAGCAAACCGTTCTGACTGGGGCACGCTGGCCAAGCTGCTGCCCTACCTGTGGCAATACCGCTGGCGCGTCGGCATTGCGCTGGCTTTTCTGATCGCGGCCAAGATGGCCAACGTATCGGTGCCGGTGCTGCTGAAGTACCTGATCGACGCGCTGTCCATCAAGCCCGGCGACCCGACCGCGCTGCTGGTGGTGCCGGCAGGGCTGCTGGTGGCGTATGGCGCGCTGCGGCT
>JANNGN010000685.1:0-3547 GCA_031403895.1 Rubrivivax sp.
CAGCGAAGGCTGAGCAAATTCGATTCACTCAGCGAAGGCTGAGCCGCCTCACATTCACGCAGCGAAGGCTGAGCCGCTTCACGTTTACTCAGCGAGGGCTGAGCCCCTTCGATTCACTCAGCCAAAGCTGAGCGAATGCACAGTCAGCGGAAGAGCCCCAGCCGCTGCGCTTCCAGCGCCGCTTCGGCGCGCGAACTCACGTTGAGCTTGCGGTAGATCTGCTTCACGTAGTCGGCAATCGTGTGCCGGCTCAGGCCCAGTTGCACGCCGATCTCGGGCAGCGTGTAGCCCTTGGCCACGCGCAGCAACACTTCGCTTTCGCGGTCCGTCAGGTTGACGGCCGGCATCGCGTTGGCCGACTGCGCCGTCGGCTTGGCCTTGGCGCTGAAGTAGGCCATCACGCGGCGCGCGATGCTGGGCGACAGCGGCGGCTCACCCTGGCTGATGCGCTGCAGCTGTTCGGTGATGAGTTCGCGCGGCTGCTCTTTCAGGATGTAGCCGAAGGCACCCGCCTGCAATGCCGGGAACAGGTGCTCGTCGTCGTCGTGGATGGTGACGACCACGCTCTGCGCATCGGGCTGCATGTCACGCAGCTTCGTCACCACGTCCACGCCCGAACCGTCAGGCAGCCCGAGGTCAACCAGTGCGAGGTCGAACTTGACGCCAGCGACGAGTGCCAGCGCATCCTGCACGCGCGAGCTCTCGGAGATGGTGGCCCCCGGAAACACCTGCAGCACGAGCTTGCGCAGCCAGACCCGGATTTCGGGCAGGTCTTCAAGCAGCAGGATGGTTTTCATGTGCAGTCTCGGGAGAGGGCGATTTCGATGTTATCGGCCGCTGCCCGCGCATCACGAGTGCGTGGTCGCCCGATCAAGTGGAAGCGTGAGACGTATCACGGTTCCGTAACCCGGCCCGCTCTCCACCAGGCACTGGCCCTGCAACTGCTTGGCGCGGTTCTTCATGCTGGCCAGGCCGTGGCCACGGTCCAGGCGGCCGTCGATCTCGCTCGAAATGCCGTCGCCGTTGTCCTGCACGAGGAGCTGGAAGTCGCCGTCAGCAATGCCAGCCGTCACGCTGCAGCTGCTGGCGCCGCTGTGCTTGATGACGTTGCTGGTGGCCTCGCGCAGGATGCGCGTGGTCTGCACGTAGGCGCGTGCGCTGAGTGTCTGCGGCAGGTCTTCGGGGGCGTCCCAGGTGCCGTCGATGCCGGCCTGCGCGAGACGGCTGACGACCTCGGCGCGCCAGTCGCCCAGCGCATCCGCCAGCCGCACCGGCCGGCCGGTCAGGCCCCGCACCGACAGCCGCATCTCTTCGAGCGCCTCGCGCGCGAGCGTCGAGATGCGCTCGGATTCGCTGGTGTGGACGATCGTCAGCAGCTTGGCGCCGAGGTCGTCGTGCAGGTCAGCGGCGATGCGCTTGCGCTCGCGTTCGGTGACCTGCTCGACGCGCAGTTCCGAGAGCTGGCGGAAGTTGCGTTCGATTTCGGCCGTGGCCTCGCGCACGCGCTGTTCCAGCTGCAGCTTGCCCTGCTCGGCCTGGTGCAGCGCGTGGCCGTGCTGCTGGACCAGCCGCAGGCCCACCAGCACAAAGATCACCGGCACCACCAGCTCGGCAATATGCGCCGCCATCGCTGGCGCGTGCGCCCACTGCACCGCAAATTCAATCACCCCGGCCACCGCGACGGCCGACAACATCGTCAACATCACCCACACCGATCGGGTGTGCCAACGCCGCCGCAAGTGCCACACCGATGCCGCCGCCACCTCCAGCGCTAGCACCGCGTACCAGAGGTTGGCCACCAGGTTCAGGCGCTGCGAACCCGCAGCCAGCAGCGACAGCACGAGCAGCGCGGACTGCACCGGCAGCGCACGGTCCACCCAGGCATAGCGCACGCCAGCGTAGCGCAGCAGAAACTGCACCGCAGCCCAGGCGATGAAGCCCAGCATGGCGCAGACCAGGAACTCCACCGCCACGTGGCCCAATGGCAGATCGCGCAGCCACAGCCGCGCATTCACGATGGCCCAGCCCACGCACAGCGCGCCAAAGTAGGCAAGGTGGCTTTCGCGGCGGTTGATGAAGCCCAGCACGAACATGAAGCCGCCCATCAGCAAGAGCGTGGCACTCACTGCCTGCGGCGCGCCCACCTGCAGTGCGGTGCGCTTGGCGTGCGACCCCGCCAGCAGCGATAACGGCCCGATGTGCATCGCCGAAAGGCCACCGGCACGCTGGCGCGAACCCGAACTGGACAGCATGTACCCGGCAACTTTGATGTCGAGCACGTTGCCTTCGGACTTGAGCAACGCGGCCGGCAGCGACACCAGTTGCGGGTGGTTGCAGTTGTTCGTCAGTGGCCCTGTCATGCGGCCACCGCTGTGCAGCAGCTGGCCATTGAGATAGATCTCGAAGTTGCTGCAGACCTGGTCCACCTTCAATGCCAGCAGTTCGCCTTCCGCGGGCAGGGTCTTGAAAGCGACGCGGTACCACAGCGTGCCGGCGAAACCGGGGCGCGAACGCGCCCACTCATCGGGCAGGCCGAGCCGCACGGTGGGCACACCTTGCGGAAAGGTGCTGCCGCTGCCCTGTGCGGTAAGGGCGCTGTCGATGCGCAGCGTCTGCGCGTGGCCCGCAGCGGGCAGCAGGGTCAGGCACAGCATCCAGGCGGCGAAGAAAGCGCAATTCATGAAGCCTCAGATTCTGCATGGCTGCCAAGCTGCTGCCGCGCGGGTGGCCCACTGCCACAATGCCAGCCCGTGCGCTTTTTGCCATCAGCCTTGATCCGACGCCACACCTTCGACGACGCCGACAACCGCCGCCTGTCCCACCTCTGCGGCCCGCTCGATGCGCATCTGCGCAGCATCGAGTCCACCCTCAGCGTGAGCCTGCTACGCCGCGCGGCCACCTTTCGCATCCAGGGCCCTGGCGACGCGGTGGACCGCACGGCGGCGCTGCTCGACGCACTGTATGCGCGCGCTGCCGAACCGATCGATGAACGCGCGCTGCAGCTGATGCTGGTGGACGCCACCGCGCCCGCTCAACCCGCCGGTGCGGCGGCGCCCGCAGGCGAACCCGTGGTGCTGCACACGCGCCACAGCGACCTGACAGGCCGTACGCCGAACCAGTTGCAGTACCTGCAGCAGATGCTGGTACACGACATCACCTTCGGCATCGGCCCGGCGGGCACCGGCAAGACCTTCCTGGCCGTGGCCTGTGCGGTCGATGCGCTGGAGCGCCACAGCGTGCAGCGCATCGTGCTCACGCGCCCGGCCGTGGAGGCCGGTGAACGGCTGGGCTTTCTGCCGGGTGACCTGGCGCAGAAGGTTGACCCCTACCTGCGCCCGCTCTACGACGCGCTGTACGACCTGATGGGTTTGGACCGCGTCACGAAAGCGTTCGAGAAGCAACTCATCGAGATCGCACCGCTGGCCTTCATGCGCGGGCGCACGCTGAACCACGCCTTTGTCATTCTTGACGAAGCGCAGAACAGCACGCGCGAACAGATGAAGATGTTCCTTACCCGCATCGGCTTCGGCAGCAAGTGTGTGGTCAC
>JANNGN010000686.1:0-1971 GCA_031403895.1 Rubrivivax sp.
CCCACCACGTCGTCCAGCGTGGTGGGCCGCAGGCGCTCGGCCAGCGGCACGGTGGTGGTGGTTGATGGGGGCGATGCGGGCGATGCGGGCGACGCGGGCTCGTCGCCATCACTGCCGAAGAGCGCGTCCTGCGTGGTCATGCGTGTGTCAGCGCGTCGGCTCAAGGCACCTTGGCCAGGCGCAGCTACTGCTCGATCACGTCCGCGCCGGCCGGCGGCACAAAGCGGAAGCGCTCAGCAGTCAAGCTCGGGTTGGCAGTGAAGCGCGAAAACACCAACCTCGAGCGCTGGCCAAAGCTGTCGGCAATCTCGACCACGGCCAAGGTCTTGCCGCTGAAGCCCACCCGCATCGACTGGAAGGCGCCGTCCTTGGCGCGCGGTGTCGCCAGCGCCCACTCCAGGCCGTCGCGCGCAGGCTCGGCCGAGAGCGCGAATTCGGGTTCCAGCGCAGCGCCGGCCAGCAGCGCGGCTGGCGTGGACCCGAGCGCCTGAGACAGCTTTCGCGAACTGGCCTGGTTCAAGTCGGTGTCGAAGATCCACACCTTTTGACCGTCAGCCACGATGAGCTGTTCGAAGGGCTTGCTGTAGCTGAAGCGAAAGCGGTTGGGCCGCTGGAATTCGAAGTCGCCGCTGCTGAGCTTCTTGCGCGTGCCGTCGGCCGAGGTGACGGTCTGTGTGAAGGCAGCCTGGCCGCTCTTCACATCGCGCACGAATTCGCGCAGCGTATCGACGGCGTCGGCACGAGCAACCGCGCAGGCCGCGAACAGAGCGAAGGCGATCGCGGCGGTCCTCATTCTTCCCTCTTGGGTACGAGGATGTCGCGGTTGCCACTGTGGCCCATGGCCGAGACGATGCCACTCTGTTCCATCTGTTCAAGCAGCCGCGCGGCACGGTTGTAGCCAATGCGCAGATGCCGCTGCACGAGCGAAATCGACGCGCGACGGTTCTGCAGCACCACGCCTACCGCCTGGTCGTACATGGGGTCGGCCTCGCCACCACCGTTTGCGCCGCCACCTTCAGCGGCAGCCGTGTCGCCATCGAGCACGCCACCTTCCAGAATGCCTTCGACATAGTTCGGTTCACCTTGGCTGCGCAGATACTGCACAACGCGGTGTACCTCGTCGTCGCTGACAAAGGCGCCGTGTACGCGCACCGGCAGGCCCGTGCCAGGGGTTAAATACAGCATGTCGCCCTGCCCCAGCAAGGCCTCGGCGCCCATTTGGTCGAGGATGGTGCGGCTGTCGATCTTGCTCGACACCTGGAACGACAGCCGCGTGGGAATGTTGGCTTTGATGAGGCCGGTGATCACGTCCACGCTCGGCCGCTGTGTGGCCAGGATCAGGTGGATGCCGGCAGCGCGCGCCTTCTGCGCCAGGCGCGCGATCAACTCTTCGATCTTCTTGCCCACCACCATCATCAGGTCGGCGAGCTCGTCGATCACCACCACCACATGCGGCAGGCGCTCCAGCGGTTCTGGCGCATCAGGTGTCAGGCTGAAGGGATTGGGCAGCTTGTCGCCACGCTCTGCGGCTTCCAGGATCTTCTTGTTGTAGCCGGCCAGGTTTCTAACTCCCAGCTTGCTGAGCAGCTTGTAGCGCCGCTCCATCTCGCCCACACACCAGTTCAGCGCGTTGGCAGCTTGCTTCATGTCGGTGACCACCGGTGCCAGCAAGTGCGGAATGCCTTCATAGACGCTCATCTCGAGCATCTTGGGGTCGATCAGGATCAGCCGCACGTCACGCGCTTCGGCCTTGTAGAGCAGGCTCAGGATCATCGCGTTGATGCCCACGCTCTTGCCCGAACCGGTGGTGCCGGCCACCAGGCAATGCGGCATCTTGGCCAAGTCTGCCACCACCGGGTGACCGATGATGTCCTTGCCCAGGCCCATCGTCAGCATCGAGGCCGAATCGTTGTACACGTCCGAGCCCAGGATCTCCGACAGCCGGATCATCTGCCGCCGCGCATTGGGCAG
>JANNGN010000687.1:0-4314 GCA_031403895.1 Rubrivivax sp.
GCGCGTGGGCTTTTACAACCCCGTTGCAGCCGGTGCCGAACAACCGCTGCGCGTGGCGCTGGACCGTGTGACGCACTGGACCGGTGTCGGCGCGCAACTGTCGCCCACCGTGGCCCGCCTGGTTGACCAGGCGAAGAAGGCCGCCTGAGCCTGACTGCGGTGAGCGTCGCTGACGCTGCGGCGCTGCCGGCAGATGCGGTTGAAGTCGGCCGCGTTCTGGGCGCCTGGGGCGTCAAGGGCGGCATCAAGGTCAAGGCCTTTGCCGCCGACCCCCAGGCCCTGTTTTCCACCAAGCGCTGGTACCTGCAGCCGCCGCAAGTGCAGCGCCCGGTGCTGCTGTCCACCGCTGCCCTGCAAATGCCCCCGCTGCTGCATGTGGTGCAGGCCCGCGAGCAAGGCGACGCCGTGGTGGCCACCGTGCAGGAAGTCACCGAGCGTGATGCCGCCGAGGCGCTCAAGGGCGCCCGCGTCTTCGTCCCGCGCACCAGTTTTCCGACGCCGGCTGACGGCGAGTTCTACTGGGTCGATCTCATCGGCCTTGCCGTGTCCACGCGCGACGGTCTGGACCTCGGCCCGGTGGTGGGCCTGATCGAAACCGGCCCGCACTGCGTGCTGCGCATCCAGAGTGCCGACGTGGCGGCGCCGGAGCGCCTGATCCCCTTTGTCCAGGCCTATGTGCTGGGCGTCGATCTGCCTGGCCGGCGCATCACCGTCGACTGGGATCCTGACTACTGAACTTGCTGCGTCATGCGCTTTGACGTCATCACGCTGTTCCCAGAGTTGTTTGCCCCGCACCTGACGCAAGGCATCACGCGGCGGGCTTTCGAATCGAAGCAGGTGGACGTGCGCCTGTGGTCGCCGCGCGACCACGCCGAAGACGCTTACCGCCGCGTTGACGACCGGCCCTATGGCGGTGGCCCGGGCATGGTGATGCTGGCCGAACCGCTGATCAAAACACTGTTGGCGATTTGCGCAGACCGCGTCGATGCCGCACCCGAGGTGGTGCACTTCACGCCCACCGGACGGCAACTGGATCAAGCGCTGATTCAGCGGTTCGCCGGCGGCCCCGGCGCGGTGCTGCTGTGCGGCCGCTACGAAGGGTTGGACCAGCGTTTTGTGGATGCCCACGTGACGCAGGAAATCAGCCTCGGTGACTTTGTGCTGTCGGGCGGCGAACTGCCGGCACTGGCCTTGCTGGACGCCGTGGCGCGCCTGCAGGACGGCGTGTTGACGGCACCGTCGCACGAGCAGGACAGTTTTTCCGACGGCTTGCTCGAGGGCCCGCACTACAGCCGCCCCGAAAGGCTGCTGATGGGTGCTCAAGCCAGCGCGGTGCCAGCCGTGCTGCTGTCCGGTCACCACGGCGACATCGCGCGCTGGCGGCGAGAACGGTCGCTCGAGCGCACGGCGCAGCGCCGCCCCGACCTGATCGTGCGCGCGCGGGCTGCAGGGCGCCTGAGTGCGGCTGACGAGCGGTTCCTGGCCACGCTCGGGCTATAATCAAAGGCTTTTCGATCCTCTGCCGGGCACCACAAGCTGGTCTCCTTAGACAGCCCCCTCCAACAGCCCGCGACATGATCGCCCGGAGAACCCCATGAACCTCATCGCCATCCTGGAGCAGGAAGAGATCACCCGTCTCAACCGCACCATCCCGCCGTTCGCCCCCGGCGACACCGTGATCGTCAACGTCAACGTGGTGGAAGGCACGCGCAAGCGCGTGCAGGCCTACGAGGGCGTGGTCATCGCCAAGCGCAACCGCGGCCTCAACAGCAGCTTCATCGTGCGCAAGATCTCCAGCGGCGAAGGCGTGGAGCGCACCTTCCAGACCTACAGCCCACTGATCGCCAGCGTTGAAGTCAAGCGCCGCGGCGACGTGCGCCGCGCCAAGCTGTATTACCTGCGCCAGCGCAGCGGCAAGTCGGCACGCATCAAAGAAAAGCTCGCGTGACGCAGTCACGCGGCCGTGCAGCGGCCTTGGGCGCTTTGGCTTCAAATCAGCGCGAACGGCGCGGCCAGAATTTGGCCTGAGATCGCGTCTGCGGCTCTCACCACAAAGGCCGCCTTGTGCGGCCTGCTTCGTTCCGGTCACCTCTTCTGCGCCATGACAGCCCCGCGAGTGTTGAACCCCCGTCTGGTGCCGGTCGTCGGCACCGACGCACACCTGCCCGCTGTCGAAGGCCAGCGCCTGACGGCCGACGCGCTGAGGCTTCGCTTCGAACAACTCGCCGACTGGCAAACCGAACACCACGGCGACGGCCGCGCCTTCACCGACCGCGCGCCTTCACAGGCCGCCGTGCTCGTGCCGCTGGTGCGGCGGGCCAGCGGAGTGCAGGTGCTGCTGACGCGCCGCACCGACCACCTGCGAGACCACGCGGGCCAGATCAGCTTTCCTGGCGGGCGTGCCGAGCCTGACGATGGCGGCCCAACCGGCACGGCATTGCGCGAAGCCGCAGAAGAAGTCGGCCTGCCGCTGGACCGCGTGCAAGTCATCGGCCAGATGCCCGTATACACGACCGTGACGAGCTTTGTCATCACGCCCGTGGTGGCGCTGGTGACGCCGCCGTTCGAGCTGGTGCTCGACAGCTTCGAGGTGGCCGAGGCATTCGAAGTCCCGCTGCAGCACCTCATGAACCCGGCCCATCATCAGCGCCATGTCTTCAGCTTTGAAGGTGGCGAACGCCAGTTCCTGTCCATGCCCTGGCAAGGGCCCGGTGTCGATGGTGTTGTGCGCGAGTACTTCATCTGGGGTGCCACGGCCGCCATGCTGCGCAACCTGTACCGCTTCCTGTCGGCCTGATCGCACCCTCTGCGCTGCCTTGCGGGGCCTTGCGCGCCAGCCCGCTTTAGCGTTGGCCTCTATCATCGACAGCGATGAGTTTCTTCGCCGTCCTGTTTGCACTGCTGGTTGAGCAGCTCAAGCCGCTGCCCCGCGACAACTGGGTGCATCAGACTCTGGCCCAGTGGGTGCGCTGGACCGGCCTCAATTTCGACGCCGGCGAAAAGCACCATACGCGCGTGGTCTGGGCTGTGTCGGTGCTGGTGCCTTCGGTGCTGGCAGGCGGCGTGTACGTGCTCATTCACCAGTACAGCCTGCTGTTCGCACTGGTCTTTGATGTCGCGCTGCTGTACCTCACGCTCGGGTTCCGCCAGTTCAGCCACTACTTCACCGACATCCGCGACGCGCTCGACCGCGGTGATGAAATTGAAGCGCGCCGTCTGCTTGCTGAATGGCGCCACCTCGACGCCAGTGAACTGCCGCGCACCGAGCTGCTGCGCCACGTCATCGAACATGCACTGCTGGCGGCGCACCGCCATGTCTTCGGCGTCTTCTTCTGGTTCGTGGTGCTGTCGGCGCTGGGCCTGGGGCCGATGGGCGCGGTGTTCTACCGCATGGCAGAGTTCTCTGCGCGCTACTGGAGCTACCGCCAGCGCACGCTCGATGCACCCGCCAACGATGCGCTGAAGGCGCTGTCACGGCGTCTCTTTTCCTTCATCGACCACCTGCCTGCGCGCCTGACTGCTTTCGGCTTTGCGGTGGTGGGCAACTTTGAAGAAGCGGTGGCGGGCTGGCGCCGCGACTCTGCGCTGTGGCAGCACGCCAACGAGGGCATCATCCTGGCCGCCGCGGCCGGCGCCCTGGGCGTGCAAGTGGGCGGCGCTGCCGCGCCCGGGGTCACACCCGACCGCTCCAAGACTTTCACCGCCGGTGGTGAAGCCGACATGGCTGCGGCGCAAGGCTCCACTGCGGGCGTGCCGCCGCAGACCGGGCACCTGCAAAGCGTGGTCGGCCTGGTCTGGCGATCGGTGGTGCTGTGGATGCTGCTGGTGGCGCTGCTGTCGCTGGCCAACGTGCTCGGGTAGCCGCCCCCAGGGCTACCAGCGCTTGACGCCCAATTCGTCATGCAGCGACTCGTAGATGCGTTGCCGCGAAGGGCTGATCTCACCGCGCTCGATGGCCGCGCGCACACCGCAGCCGGGTTCGTGGAGGTGGCTGCAATTGTGGAAGCGGCACTCACCCATCGCAGCAGCGTAGTCGGGCATCAGCGCGGCCAGCTGTTCGGGCGCCACCTGGCGCAGGCCAAATTCCTGGAAACCCGGTGAATCGATCAAGGCGCCCTGGCGCGCGGTGTCGAGCCAGTACCAGGTGGTGGTGGTGGTGGTGTGGCGGCCGGCCTGCAGCGCCTTCGATATCTCGCCCACCTGCGCCGCCGCCTGCGGCACCAGCAGGTTGATGAGCGTGCTCTTGCCCATGCCGCTGGCGCCCAGCACCAGCGTCACGCTGCCGGACAGGCGCTCCAGCAGCCGCTCTTTCGA
>JANNGN010000688.1:0-3228 GCA_031403895.1 Rubrivivax sp.
TTGGCGCCCTTCTCGGGCTTGAAGGCCAGGCTCTGCGCGTGTACGGCAGGTGCCCAGACGGCAGCGCTGCCGATGGCTGCGGTGGCAGCCACGCCAGCCGTGCCTTCGAGAAAGCGGCGGCGATTGAAGTCGTTCATCGTGTGTCTCCTTGGGGTGATGTGCGGCTCAGGCCGCGAGCCGCCGGCCGGAACCGGCATCGAAGAGATGGGCGCGCTGCAGGTCGGGCTGCAGGTGAATGGTGCTGCCGGGCGCAAAGGCATGGCGTTCGTGGAAGACCACGGCCACTTCGCGCCCGTGGTGGCGGCAGACGACGAAGGTGTCGGCGCCGGTGGGTTCGACCACGGCGACCTGTGTCGCGATGCCGTCGTTCGCCAGCGCCAGATGTTCTGGCCGGGTGCCGAAGATCACCGGCTGGCCATCGACACCGCCGCTGCCGGGCGGCGTGCCCAGTTTCGTGCCGTCGTCCAGTTCGACGGCTGCCGAATCGCCGCTGCGGCGCAGCGTGCCGGGCAGAAAGTTCAGCGCCGGCGAACCGATGAAGCCGGCGACGAAGAGGTTGGCCGGCCGGTCGTACAACTCCAGCGGGCTGCCTGTCTGTTCGATGCGGCCGTCTTTCATGACCACGATCTGGTCGCCCATGGTCATGGCCTCGATCTGGTCGTGCGTGACGTAGATCGAAGTCGTCTTCAGGCGCTGGTGCAGTTCCTTGATTTCGGTGCGCATGGCCACGCGCAGCTTGGCGTCGAGGTTGGACAGCGGTTCGTCGAACAGGAAGACCTGCGGGTCGCGCACGATCGCGCGGCCCATCGCCACGCGCTGGCGCTGGCCGCCGGAGAGCTGGCGCGGAAAACGCTCCAGCAGGTCTGTCAGGCCCAGGATGTCGGCCGCGCGTGCAACCTTGCTTTCGATCATTGAGGCGTCGTTCTTCGCCAGCATCAGCGCAAAGGCCATGTTGGCGCGCACGGTCATGTGCGGGTATAGCGCGTAGTTCTGGAACACCATCGCGATGTCGCGCTCTTTGGGCGGCAGGTTGTTGACGCGCTTGTCGCCGATGCGGATCTCGCCGGCGCTGATCTCTTCCAGCCCGGCCAGCATGCGCAGCAGCGTGCTCTTGCCGCAACCCGACGGACCCACGAGTACGGTGAAGGAGCCGTCCGGGATGTCAATGTCCACACCATGCAGGATCTCGGTTGCACCGAAGCGTTTTTTCACCTGAGCGATGGTCACACTGGCCATGCCTTGAAACCTTTCAGCAAATAGCAACGCGGGCGGGAACGATAGCGGTCACCCCGCCGGCCGCACCATCGGGCTAACCCGTTGCCAGTGCAGAAAGTTGTCTGATAACCTGATGAATATGGCACTCGCATCCGTAGCGTCCCGGCCTGCGATGGCGAACCGGCTCGGCCGCGAAACCCTGGCTGACCGGCTGGCGGCCATGCTGTCGCGGCAGATCGAAGCGGGTCGGCTTGGCCCCGGTGACCGCCTGCCCACCGAGGCCCAGTTGGCCATCACGCACGGTGTGTCGCGCAGCGTGGTGCGCGAGGCCGTGCACCGGGTCAAGTCGCGCGGTTTGCTCGTGTCGCGGCAAGGTTCGGGCGTGTTTGTCACGGTGCCGGCGCAGCATCAGCCGCTGGCCTTCGACCCCGAGGTGCTCGAATCAGTGACCGCCGTGGTGCATGTGGTGGAAGTGCGGCGCGCACTCGAAGGCGAGATGGCGGCACTGGCCGCAGAACGCGCCACCCGGGCACAGATAGCCGGGTTGCGGCGGGCGCTGGCCGCCATCGATGCAGCTGCCGCTGCGGGGCGGGACGGCGTTGCCGAAGACATGGCCTTCCACCGCGCCATTGGCGAAGCCACCGGCAACCCGCAGTTCGGCCGCTTGCTCGGCTTTCTGGAGCAGTACCTGCGCGACGCGATGCGCATCACGCGCGGCAACGAAGCGCGGCGGCTTGACTTCATGCAAGCCGTGCGCAAGGAGCATCGCGTCCTGGTCGATGCCATCGCGGCGCACGATGCGGCCGGCGCCCGGCGCGCCGCGCTCACGCATCTCGTTCATGGCGAGCGGCGGCTGGAACGCGGCGGCGTGATTCCGGGCCGGCGCCAGAAAGCGGCGGCCCGCCGGTGAGCTGTTGTCCATCCTTCAAGGAAGCCTGTCGATGAAGATCCTGATCACCGGCGGTGCCGGATTTGTGGGCGCCCGGCTGGCTGCCGCACTGTTGGCGCGCGGCACCCTGGGCGGCCAGGCCGTAGCGCAACTGGTGCTGGCAGACCAGGTGGCCGCGCCGGCAGCGCTGTGCGCCGACGCGCGTGTGCAGGGCCGCGTGGGTGCGCTGCTGCCGATGTGCGAAGCGCTGCGCGACGAGCGCTTCGACGCGGTGTTCCACCTGGCGTCAGCCGTGTCGGGCGAATGCGAGGCCGACTTCGATCTCGGCCTGCGATCCAACCTGGACAGCACGCGCGCACTGCTCGACGCGCTGCGCCACCGCGCCCAGAAAGGCGACACACCGACGCGGCTGGTGTTCAGCAGTTCGGTCGCGGTCTTCGGCCCCGACCCGGCGGTGCCGCTGCCGGCGGTGGTGGCCGACGACACGCTGCCGGCGCCGCAAACCAGCTATGGCACGCACAAGCTGATCTGCGAACACCTGGTGGCCGACTACACGCGCAAGGGCTACATCGACGGCCGCGCGGCGCGCCTGATGACGGTGACGGTGCGCCCCGGGCGGCCCAATGGCGCGGCGAGTTCCTTCTTCAGCGGCATCATCCGCGAGCCGCTGGCGGGCATCGAATCACTGTGCCCGGTAGCGCCCGATGTGCAGCACCCGGTGACGTCGCCGCAGCGCACAGTGCAGGGCTTGATCGCGGTGTTCGAAGCCAGCCGAGAGGCCTTCGTCGGCCGCACCGCGCTCAACCTGCCGGCGCTGAACGTCAGCGTGCAGCAGATGCTGGATGCGCTGGCGGCGGTGGCCGGGCCGCAGGTGAGGGCGCTCGTGCGCTTTGAGCCTGACGCTCGAATTCAGGGCATCGTGGCGAATTGGCCGCGCGCAGCGTCAGCCCGGCGCGCAGCGGCTCTGGGCCTGCTGCCAGAGCAGAGCTTCGAAGACATCATCCGCCAGTACATCGCCGATTGCGTGGCCAACCCCATCGCCTTGAAAGGCTTGAAGTCATGAACCAGATCGATCTGAAAGGCCGCGTGGCGGTGGTCACTGGCGGCGCGCAGGGCATCGGGCA
>JANNGN010000689.1:0-8166 GCA_031403895.1 Rubrivivax sp.
GACGCCGTGCAGTGGTACGGCGTGGTCGGCCCGGCCGGGCTGCCGGCGCCGGTGCTGAAGACACTCAACGACAGCCTGAACAGCGTGCTGGCCGCGCCCGACATGCGCGACAAGCTGGCCGCCGAGGCGCTGGACCCGACACCGATGTCGCCCGACGCATTCGGCCGCTTCATCCGCGCCGACATCGCGCGCTGGACCGCCATCGCCCGCGAACGCAAGATCGACCTCGACGCATGAATACGACCACCCCCGAATCGCCTGCGGCGCTCCCCCTCCAGGGGGCGACCCCAGCGGCCCGGCAAAGCCGGTTCCCCGGCGTCCGCTTGGCAGCGCGGCTGTCTTGCTGGACCTGTGTCTGGGCCTTGGCATCGCTGATCCCCTGCGGGCCGGCGCTGGCACAGGACTACCCCAACCGCGCCATCAAAGTCATCGTGCCTTTCTCGCCCGGTGGTGCGGTTGATGGCCCGATGCGCGCCATCGCCGAACAGCTCGGCCGACGGCTGAAGCAGCAGGTCATCGTCGAAAACCGCCCGGGCGCCGGCGCCACCATCGGCAGCGCCGAGGTGGCCAAGGCCCCGGCCGACGGCTACACGCTGCTGCTGGCGTCGCAGACCAACGCCATCAGCGCGTCGCTCTACAGCCGGCTGCCCTTTAACCCGATCGACGATTTCGTCGGCATCAGCCTGCTGGGCCGCGAGCCTGGCGTGCTGGTGGTGCATCCGTCGCTGCCGGTCAACACCGTCGCGGAGCTGCGCGCCTACGTCAAGCAGAAACCGGGCGAGGTGAACTACTCGTCGTCGGGCAACGGCAGCGGCCAGCACCTGTTCATGGCGATGTTCGCGTCGATGGCCGACATCAAGCCCGTGCATGTGCCCTACAAGGGCAGCGGCCAGGCCACCACCGACTTGCTGGGCGGCACGGTGCAGATGTCGATTCCGGGCACGCAGGCGATGGTCAAGCACATCAAGGCCGGCAAGCTGAAAGCACTGGCCACCACTGGCGTCACGCGCTCGCCGCAACTGCCCGATGTGCCGACCCTGGCCGAGAGCGGACTGAAGGGCTATTCGGCCTATGTCTGGATGGGCTTGCTGGCGCCCAAGGGCACGCCAGCGGCCATCGTCGAGCGTCTGCAGCGCGAGTTGAAGGCCGTGCTCGCCACGCCCGAAGTGAGCAGCTTCATGAACGACGCCGGCATCGAGATGGTGGGCTCCACGCCCGCCGAGATGGACAGCTACTTCCGCGAGGAGCGCGACCGCTGGGCGCGCATCGTGAAAGAAACTGGCGCAAAGATTGATTGACCCCCCCCGGAGCGCCTGCGGCGCCTCCCCCCCAGGGGGGCGCCGCCAGCGGCCCGGCGGAGCCGGTTCCGCGGCGACTGCTTGGTGCTGACCTTCCCGCACTACATCCTTTTCAGGACATTCCCATGACTCAAGTGACCGGCCAGGAACACTGGACCACCAAGAAAACCGCCGATGGCGACGTCAATCTTTTCCTGTGGGAGAAGTTTGTCGGCTCGCCGAACGGCAAGCCCGCCGTGCTGTTTGTACACGGCTCGTCGATGGCCAGCCAGCCCACCTTCGACCTGACCGTGCCAGGCCGCCCCGACAGCAGCGTGATGGACTGGTTTGCAGAACGCGGCTTCGTCTGCTGGTGCGTGGACATGGAAGGTTATGGCCGCAGCAGCAAGACGCGCGACATCTACTGCGACATCGCCAACGGCGCCGCCGACCTGGCTGCGGCCACGGACTACATCCTGGCCGCGCGCGGCATCGACGGCTTCCTGACCTACGGCATCAGCAGCGGCGCGTTGCGCGCGGCGTTATTCGCGCAGAACCACCCCGGGCGCGTCAAGCGCCTGGCGCTCGACGCCTTTGTCTGGACCGGTGAAGGCGCGCCCACGCTGGAGCAGCGGCGCAAGAAGCTGCCCGAGTTCATCGCCACCAAGCGCCGGCCCATCGACCGCGCTTTCGTGCGCAGCATCTTCTCGCGGGACCACGCCGACTGCGCCGACGCGAACACGGTGGAGGCCTTTGCCGACGCCATCCTGGCGCTGGACGACAGCATGCCCAACGGCACCTACATCGACATGTGCAGCAAGCTGCCGGTGGTGGACCCGCTGAAGATCAGCGTGCCCACGCTGGTGCTGCGCGGCCAGTTCGATGGCATCGCCGGCTTCGACGACCTGCTGGCTTTCTTCAAGCTGCTGCCGCACCCCGACAAGCAGTTCAGCGTGCTCAACGGCATCAGCCACGCCAGCTTTCAGCAAAAGAACTACAGGATGGTCTATCAGATCCTGCATGCCTACTTCACGCAGCCGGCACCGGCCTACACCGACTATTCAAACCACTGAACTGAGGTTGTGTGGAAGAACCCCGTCACGGCCAAGGACGAGGTACACGTGGGTGGTGAAGCGGGCGGCTTCATCATCGAGTTCGAAAACGGCTTCAAGCTCTGGCACGTCGGTGACACCCGGGTCTTCGGCGACATGCGCTTGATCGGCGAGATGGTCAAGCCTGACCTGATGCCGTTGCCCATCGGCGGCGGTCAGTTCGTGCTGAATCCTGCAGACGCGGCGGTGGCCGCGCGCGATCTCATCAAGGTCAAGACCGTGATCCCTATGCACTACCTCAGCAACCCCGGCTTTCCGGGTACGCGCCAGCGCAGTTCAGTGCCGCGCTGGGCGGCGCATCGGTAAAGGTGCTGGTGCTGCAGCCGGGGGAACTGGCGGGGTTCTGAAACCCGGCTTCAAATCTTGCCCATCAACAGCAACACGATCAGCACCACGACCAGGAGCCCCAGGCCGCCACTGGGGCCATAACCCCAACTGCGGCTGTGGCCCCAGGTCGGCAGCACGCCGATGACGATCAGTACAAGAATGATCAGGAGGATGGTGCCGATGCTCATGGGTGACTCCGGTTCGTCCAGGGGTTGCTCAGTTCGTCGGCGCTGAAGCCGCAGGCGGGACCACGATCACGGTCGTGCCTTCACCCGGCCGGCCGGTGTTGCCGGTATTGCCTTGCGCCCCCTGGGTGCCTTTGAGGCCGTCGTTGCCCTGGTTGCCCTGGTTGCCTTGACTGCCTTGCGTCCCCGTTGCGCCTTGCGGTCCCGGGGGGCCGGGCACCACCTCGGGCGCGGGTGAAGGCACGTTGATGATGGTCGGGTTGGGGCGGTCGCACGCCGTGGCGGCGGCGGCGGCAAACAGCACCAACATCAGTGTGGATGGCTTCATGGGGGTTCCTATGGGGTTGGGGATCTGGGATCGGCCGCCGTGCAGGCACGGCCGATGGCAGACGCCGAGACTGGGGCGGGCGGTGATGCCGGTCTGTGCGTTGGCGCACACGTGTGCAAACCCGTCGCTGTGTATGCCAGCGCACGGATAAGGCGGCGGATGCCGGGCACAGTGCCTGCAAATGCAAGCGAACCCGATCGTCCCCGGCAGCCCTCTCAACAAACCCGCCTGCCCTGTGTGCCAAGGCAGCGTGAGCCGGGTGCGCCGCAGCCAGCTTGAGCGACTGCTGCACCAGTTGCGTGGCCTCTTCGTGCCGCGCCACCACGCGCTGTACCGCTACCAATGCAGTGCATCGGCCTGCGCCTGGACAGGCAGCCTGCAGCGCCGCGTGGGCGGGCGAAGTCTTTACGGTTCAACGGGCGCCAGGCGTCACGTGCTCGACCCAGCCCGCATGTAGGGCAAACGGTCGATCAAGACCAGCGGCAGGCTCAGCGGTGTGCCTGCAATGCGGGCTGCAGACTCAGTAGCGACCGCCGCACCCAACTCTTGACCGTGCCAACGGGCTGCTGCAGCCGGCCGGCAATCTCGACGTGGGTCAGGCCTTCAAAGAAAGCCAGGGCAAGGCTCTGGCGGTGCAGGTCGGGCAGTTTCTGCAGGCTGACTTGCAGCGCGCGCGAACCCTGGTTGAGGATCGCAGTTTCCAGGGGCGTTGCGGCAACCGATGGCAGGCCGTCATAGGGATCAAGAGCCTCTGGCGCAAGGACGCGGTGGCTGTCGGGCCGGGCCCGGCGGCGGCGCAGGCTGTCCAGCGCACTGTGGTGCGCGATGCCTGCCAACCACGAGGCGGCGAAGCCCTTCTTTGCATCAAACTGCGCGCAGTTGTTCCAGACCTTGAGGTAAACCTCCTGCAGCACGTCTTCGGAATCGACGCGGTCGCGGTTGATTGTCAGCACGATGGCGTACAGCCGCGGGCTGGTCAGCACATAGAGCCGCTTGAACGACTCCGTGCAGCGCTGCGCCGCCGCTTGCAGCAGTTGATCCAGTTCAAGGGCCCGCGCCGCCGCTGCAGGTGCAGCGGTCACAACCGATGCAGCCGGCGTTGTGGCGCCCTGGCCTTGCACCCGAACCCCGACAGCCTTCATGTGCCTCACCCTGTCCAACGTTTGACCCCCTCGAACACCACCTGCGCTGCACGCGGGGCCGCGAGGTGCGCCGTGCCAAACCGGCTGCAACAGTCTGCTTGAAGCCTGGTGTGCAAACTGTGCGATGGCGAACAAAAGCTGGTTGTGGCTGATGACTGTGTGGACAGTGTCTAACCCGCAAGATGTGCTGCACGGCGAGCGCTCGATGAAGGGCAGAGCGGGGGTGCGGCGGCCACAGACGCTGCAGCGCTGCGGCTTGGCAACCACTGGGTACACGCCCCCGGCATGCCCCGAATGCGCCCCGAGCACGCCTGCCGTTCACCGGCGCGTGCTGATACACGCCCGGCCGTGCCCTACATCGCCTTGAACAGGTACACGTAGGCGCGGCTCACCGGCAGCTCGGCACCATGGTCCTTCATGCGCAGGAAAAGGCGGCTGGCCTCGTCGCGCCGCGTGCCCGCCAGGTGCGCCAGGTTGACGATGGTCGAGCGGTGTACCTGCACGAACTGCGCGCTGTCCAGCTGCGTCGCAAGCTCGGCAATCGGCGTGCGGATCAGGTGCTCGGCGCTGGCCGTCTGCACGCAGGTGTATTTGTCGTCGGCGCGGAAGAACAGCACGTCTTGCACCGCCACCTGGTGCGTCAGTTCACCGCTGCTGGCACGCACCCAGCGCAGGCGCTCATGGGCGGTCAGCGCGGCGGCCGGCACCAGCTTGCGCAGCGCGGCGAGCAGCGCACCGTCATCTGCCGCCGGCTGCGACAGCGCGCGCTGCACGCGCTCGATGGTGCGCTGCAGCCGTTCAGCTTTCACGGGCTTGAGCACATAGTCCAGCGCTTCCTGCTCAAAGGCCTGCACGGCGTATTCGTCATAGGCCGTCATGAAGACCACGCGTGTGGCGCCTTCAATGCCCTGCGCCACTTCAAGCCCCGTGAGGCCGGGCATCTGGATGTCGAGGAATGCGAGGTCGGGCTTGAGTGCGGCGATGCGTTCGGCCGCTTCGACACCATTGCGCGCCACGGGCAACAGTTGCAGTTCGGGCCACAGTGCCGCCAGCTCGGTGGCCAGCGCGCGCGCCAGGTGCGGTTCGTCGTCGGCGATGAGTGCGGTGCTCATGATGCGGTGCTTTGCAAAGGCAGGGTGATGCGTGCCAGCGTGCCAGGGTGTGCGGCGATGACTTCCAGTGTCGCGGCCGGGCCGTAGCGCGCCAGCAGGCGCTGGCGGACGTTGTTCAGCGCCATGCCGGCGCCCGGCTTGCCGCTGCGCCGTGCGGGCGCGTCAGGTCCGCGGCCGTCGTCCTGCACTTCCAGCACCAGCTGCGCACCCAGCACCCGCGCGCTGACGCGCACCGTGCCGCCGTCGATGCTGGGCTCCAGGCCGTGTACCACGGCGTTTTCGACCAGCGGCTGCAGCAACAGCGGCGGCAGCGGCTGCGCGCGCGCCGCGTCGTCGGCGGTGATGGAAAAACGCAGCCGGTCTTCCATGCGCGCCTGCAGCAGTTCGAGGTAGCTCTGCGCCAGCAGCAGCTCCTGCGCCACCGGGCTGTGCTCGCCGCGCAGCGTGGACAGCGACGCGCGCAGGTAGTCGGTGAAGCTTTGCAGCATCTGCCTGGCCTTGGGCAGGTCGTGGTCCATCAGGCTTTGCACATTGGCCAGCGTGTTGAACAGGAAGTGCGGTTCGATCTGCGCCTGCAGCAGCCGCAACTGCGATTCGGTGGCGCGCCTTTCAGCTGCGATCTGCTTGACCTTGGCGGCGAAGAATTGGTGGATCACGAAATTGCTCAACAGCAACATCAGCAGCGTGCCGACGATGATGTTGCTGTTGCCCGCGCGGCTGCTGAACCAGACCGTGACGTCGGCGCCAGCCAGCACAATGCCCAGCGGCCAGCCGATAGCCACGCCCAACATCGGCAGGCCCGAGAAGAAGACCGTGCGCTGCCAGCTCTTCCAGCCCGCCACACGCCCGGGCGTGGCAAACCAGTGCCGCGTGGCGTCGAACAGCAGGTGGATGAGGACGCCGATGGTCAGGCACACGATCAGGTTCTTGCCGTACCAGTAAGCCCAGCCGGCCAGATTGCGCCAGGCGCCTTCGCCGCGCGCAAAGGCGAAGAAGCCGAGCATCGTGAAGGGCACCGCCAGACCCAAGCAGAAGAGCAGCGTCCACACCCACTGCAGCCACCCCGGGCCGGCGCGGTGGCGGTTGTCGTTGCTGACCCAGGATTGCCAGGACGCGGCGAGCAGGGTGCGGTCGATGTGCATGGGTTGCAGTGTAGGAAGGGCACGCCGTGCAAGGCTGGCCAAAGGCGATGGATGGCGAGTTCAGGCGCTGGATCGACAGCGTGCGGCGCTTCACCGCTTGGCGACCGGATGGCGCTGCCTACAATCGCGCGGTTTTCCTTACGGCCAGCGCAAAGCCACACACCCATGCAGCTCGATCCCACTATTTTCAAGGCCTACGACATCCGCGGCATCGTCGGCAAGAACGTCGATGAAAACTTCGCCGAACATCTGGGCCGCGCTTTCGGCTCAGAAGCGGTGGCGGCTGGCGAAAAGGCGGTGGCGGTGGGCCGCGACGGGCGCCTGTCAGGCCCCGGCCTGGTGGCCGCGCTGATGCGTGGCCTGAAGAGCACGGGGCTGGATGTGGTGGACATCGGCGCCGTCACCACACCGATGCTGTACTACGTGGCCGCCACCCGCGCTAAGCACGGTTGCAGCAGCGGCATCCAGGTCACGGGCAGCCACAACCCGAAGGACTACAACGGCTTCAAGATGGTGATGAGCGGGCGCGCAATCTATGGCGACGACATCCAGACACTGCGCCAGCGCATCGAGAGCGAGCGCTACACCACGAAGCGCGGCCGCAGCGCGAAGATGGACATCGGGCCCGAGTACGCGCACCGCATCACGCGTGACTGCAAGCTGGCGCGGCCGATGAAGATCGTGGTGGACAGCGGGAATGGAATCCCGGGTGCTACCGCCCCGGCCATCCTGCGCGCGCTGGGCTGCGACGTGATCGACCTCTACAGCACCGTCGATGGCGACTTCCCCAACCACCACCCCGACCCGAGCAAGCCCGAGAACCTGGCCGACCTGATCAAGGTCGTGCATGCCACGGGTGCAGAGCTGGGCCTGGCTTTCGACGGCGACGGCGACCGCCTGGGTGTGGTCACGGCGCAGGGAAACATCATCTACCCCGACCGCCAGATCATGCTGTTTGCGCGCGACATCCTGAAGCGCCACAAGGGCGGCACCATCATCTTCGACGTCAAGTGCAGCCAGCGCCTGCCGGTGGCCATCCGCAAGGCCGGTGGCAAGCCGCTGATGTGGAAGACGGGGCATTCGCTGATCAAGGCCAAGCTGCGGGAAACCGGCGCGCCTTTTGCCGGCGAGATGAGCGGCCACCTCTTCTTCGGCGAACGCTGGTACGGCTTTGACGACGCCATGTACACGGCAGGGCGGCTGCTCGAAATCCTGAGCCGCGAGAAGAACCCGAGCGCCTTTCTTGACGCGCTGCCGACGAGCTTTTCCACGCCTGAACTCAACGTCAGTTGCGCCGAAGGTGAACACCACGCGGTGGTGGCCGAGTTGCTGGCGCGGGTGGCCGACGGCCGGCTGAAGTTCGAAGGTGGCGAGGTCGGCACCATCGACGGCCTGCGCGTGGACTATGCCGACGGCTTTGGCTTGATCCGCGCCAGCAACACGACGCCGGTGCTGGTGCTGCGATTCGAAGGCCACACGCAGGACGCGCTGCACCGCATCGAGGCGCAGTTCATGGACGTGCTGCGCAGCGTCAAGCCTGA
>JANNGN010000690.1:0-4204 GCA_031403895.1 Rubrivivax sp.
TGCGGCTGGACGCACTGGAACAACCCGGTGCCGGTGCTGGCGGCGGTCATCGAATGCAGCGACCGCGAAGGCCGTATCCTGCTCGCCCGCAACGCCGCCTGGCCGGGGCGCATGTTCGCGCTCATCACCGGCTTCATGGAAGCGGGCGAAACGCCAGAAGAAGGCATCGCGCGCGAGATCGGCGAAGAGACCTCGCTCGCCGTGCAGGCGCTGAAGCTGATCGGCGTTTACGACTTCCAGCGCATGAACCAGATCATCATTGCCTACCACGCGGTGGCGCACGGTGAGGTGCGCCTGTCGCCCGAACTGGCCGAGTACAAGCTGATGCAGCCGCAGGACCTTCGATGCTGGCGCGCTGGCACCGGCAACGCCCTGGCCGACTGGTTGCGTTCGCGGGGGCATGAGCCCCAATTCATCGACCTGCAGAACAGGGCGTAGAACCGCATCTAGAATTCAGCCATGCACGAAGTCAACAAAGAACTGGATACGCGCGGGCTGAACTGCCCGCTGCCGATCCTGAAAGCCAAGAAGGCCCTGGCCGACATGGTGAGCGGCCAGTTGCTGCGCGTGGTGTCCACCGACGCCGGCTCGGTGCGCGACTTTCAGGCCTTTGCTCGCCAGACCGGCAACGACCTGGTCGAGCAGACCACTGCCGGCGCTGACTTCATGCACGTGCTGCGGCGCCGGTAGAGTTCCGTCAGCGTCGGCAGACCCGCGCCACCGCGCCTGCGCTGCTACAGCTCCAGCCCCTTCAGGAATTGCCGGAAGCCCGGCCCCAGTTGCGGGTGCGCCAGCGCCAGTTCGACATTTGCTTCCAGGAAGCCTTCCTTGCTGCCGCAGTCGTAGCGCTTGCCTTCGTAGCGATAGGCAAACACCTTCTCGCGGCGCAGCAGCGATGCGATGCCGTCGGTGAGCTGGATCTCGCCGCCCACGCCGCGCGGCTGGCTGGCGATCTCGTGGAACACACCTGGCGTCAGGATGTAGCGGCCGGCCACGCCCAGGCGCGACGGTGCATCTTCGGGCGCAGGTTTTTCAACGATGCGGTGGATGTCCACCATGCGCTCGTTGACCTCGGTGCCGGCCACGATGCCGTAGCGCCGAGTGTGCTCGGCGGGCACTTCCTGCACCGCGATGATGGACGCGCGCCACTCGTCAAACTGCTCCACCATCTGCTTCAGGATCGGCTTGTCGTGCACCATCAGGTCGTCGGCCAGCAACACCGCAAAGGGCTCGTTGCCGATCAGCTTGCGCCCGCACAGCACCGCATGGCCCAGGCCCAGGGCCTGCGGCTGGCGCACGTAGATGCACTCCATGTCGTCGGGCTTGACACTGCGCACCACGCTCAGCAGTTCTTGCTTGTTGGCTTGTTCCAGCGCCACTTCAAGCTCGTAGGTCATGTCGAAGTGGTCTTCGATCGGGCGCTTGTGGCGGCCGGTGACGAAGATCATTTCGCGCACGCCGGCCGCATAGGCCTCCTCCACCGCGTACTGGATGAGTGGCTTGTCAACCACCGGCAGCATCTCCTTCGGCTGCGCCTTGGTGGCCGGCAGAAAGCGGGTGCCGAGGCCGGCGACAGGGAATATTGCCTTCTGGACGCGCATGGGAGCTTCAGAATCGAATGGACATGACCGATCTTCGCATGTGGACCCTGACTCCTTTCATGACACCCAGCCGCCCGCTCCCCTGGACGTGCTGATCGTCGAGCCGATTCCGGCCGAGGTGCAGCGTTGGCTGGCGGCGCGCCATGCCGTGCGCCTGGCGCCAGAACTCGCTGGCGACCCAGTCGCGGCACGGGTGGCGCTGTCTGCCACGCGCGCCGCCATCCTGCCGTCTGCGGTTTCGCTCGACGCCAGCGTGCTGTGGCATGCACCGCATCTGCGCGTGGTGGGACGCGTGTCGGCGGGTGTGGAAAACATCGATCTCGACGCCTGTGCGCGCGCCGGTGTCGAGGTGGCACGCGCCGCAGGTGCCAGCGTTGCGGCCGAAGCCGAATTCGTGGTGGGTGCATTGCTGGCCCTGCTGCGCCGGGTGCCGATCTTGAATGACGAAGGGCTGCTCGTGGGGCGCGAACTGGGCGCCTGCACGGTGGGCGTCGTGGGCGTCACCGCCAGCACCCAGCAGCTCACGCGTTTGCTGTCGGCCTTCGGCGCCCAGGTAGTGGGCTATGACCCAGGTCTGCACGCCGACGACCCGGCCTGGGCACAGGCCGGTCTGAAGCCGGTGGCGTTGCTGGACCTGATGCGCGACTGCGACGCAGTGTGCGTGCTGCTGCACCACTATTCGCGTTTTGACGGGCTCTTTGGCGCGCGGCTGCTGGGCGTGGCCAAGCTGCACCAGGTCATCGTCAGCCTGGCCCATTCGACGCTGTTCGACGAAGAGGCGCTGGCGCTGGCTTTGCGCCAGGGCCCGCTGGCCGCCGCCTGGCTGGACAGCCTGGAGCCCGGGGCTTTGGACCCGGGGCGGCCGCTGCGCCACATCGACACGCTGCAGGTCACACCACGCGTCGCCAGCACGACGCGTGAGTCGCGCCTGCGCAGTGCCTGGATCGTGGCGCAGCGCATCGATGCGGTATTGACTGCGGCGCAGCCGCGCCAGCCGCCTAGCTGGCGCTCGCCGGAGCCGCCTGCAAGCGCGAGCGCTGGTCCTGCAGGCGAGCCAGAGCCTGCCTGAAGTCAGCCAGGCGGGCGCGTTCCTGCTCGACGACCACCGCTGGCGCGCGGGCGACGAAACTCTGGTTGCACAACTTCGCGTCGGCCTTCACGATCTCGCCCTGCAAGCGCGTGATTTCCTTGTCCAGCCGCAGCTGCTCGACAGCGACGTCGATCTGCACGTGCAGCGCCAGGCGCAAGTCGCCGCAGACCGCGACTGGCGTGCTCTGGGTGGCGGCGGCAAAGGCGGCTTCACCGTCCAGCACGCGCACATCGGCCAGCCGCGTGAGCGCTTGCAGAACAGGCGTCGCGCTGCGCACAAAGGTCTCGTCGCCCAGGGTCAGCAGTGGCACGCGGTCAGCGGGTGAAAGGCTCATTTCGCTGCGCAAACGGCGGATTTCTGCGGCCACGGCCTTGAGTCGGTTGATCCACTCGTCGGCCGCCGGATCGACCTTTTCCAGCTGTGCTTTGGGGTAGGCGGCGGTGACGATGCTCTGCGCGTCGCCGACCTGTTTGCGGCCCGCGACCACGGCCACGCTGTCCCACAACTCAGCGGTTATGAACGGCGCCACCGGGTGCAGCAGCCGCAGCACGGTTTCCAGTGTGCGGATCAGCGTGCGGCGCGTGGCGCGCTGCTGCGCTTCGGTGCCCTGCGCGATCTGCACCTTGGCAATTTCCAGGTACCAGTCGCAATACTCGTCCCAGACAAAGCTGTAGGCGGCGTTGGCCACATTGTCCAGCCGGTAGTCGGCAAAGCCCTGCGCCACAGCAGCTTCCACGCGCTGCATTTCGCCAGTGATCCAGCGGTCGGCCATCGAGAACTTCATATAGCCGTGGAAGGGCCCCGCCGGGCGCGTGATCCGACCGGTGTCATCCAGCATCGCGGGTGCGCATTCGGCCTTCGTGTGCTCCTGCAGGCCACAGTCCTTGCCCTCGCAATTCATCAGCACAAACTTGCTCGCGTTCCAGAGCTTGTTGCAAAAGTTGCGGTAGCCCTCGCAGCGCTTGCTGTCGAAGTTGATGTTGCGGCCCAGCGTGGCGTAGCTGGCCATCGTGAAGCGCAGCGCGTCGGCACCGAAGGCGGGGATGCCTTGGGGAAACTCCTTCTCGGTCTGCTTGCGCACGCGCGGCGCGGTCTCGGGCTTGCGCAGGCCGGTGCTGCGTTTGTCCAGCAGCGCTTCGAGCGTGATGCCATCGATCAGGTCCACCGGGTCTAGCACATTGCCTTCGCTCTTGCTCATCTTGTGGCCTTGCGCGTCGCGCACCAGGCCGTGGATGTAGACGTCCTTGAACGGTACCTTGCCCTCTGGGCAATCGGCAGTCCGCGTGAAGTGAGTCGTCATCATGATCATCCGGGCGACCCAGAAGAAGATGATGTCAAAGCCGGTGACCAGCACCGTGCTGGGCAGGAACAGGTCCTGCTCCACTGACTTTGCCGGCCAGCCCAGCGTGGAGAAGGGCACCAGCGCCGATGAGTACCAGGTGTCGAGCACGTCTTCATCGCCGCGGCTCCGAGCCGGATTCTCAGTTCGTCGCGCTTGCTCCGGGACGTGCGT
>JANNGN010000691.1:0-3734 GCA_031403895.1 Rubrivivax sp.
GGGCGCGGCGGTGCATGAAGGGCCGGTGGGCGGAATGGCCGAGGCTGGCCTGGACGTCATCCGGCTGCCGATCCGCGTGCCCATCGTACCGGCGGCCGTGCTCTTCGATCTCTGGATCGGCGACGCCCGCATCCGCCCCGACGCCGACACTGGCTATGCCGCCTGCGAAGCCGCCAGCAGCGACGCACCCGCGCAAGGCAATGTCGGCGCCGGCCTGGGCGCCACGGTGGGCAAGCTCTTCGGCATCGCACGCGCCATGCGCGGCGGCATCGGCACCGCGTCGGTGCAGCTTGGCGGCTTCAAAGTCGGTGCGCTGGTGGCGGTCAATGCCATCGGGGACGTGCTCGACGCCAATGGCCGCGTCATCGCCGGCGCGCGCAGCGAAGACGGCCGCGAGCTGTTGCGCAGCACGCGCGCGCTGCTGGCTGGCCACGGCCCCGAGCACCTGATGGCCGGCATGGCGACGACGATTGGCGTGGTGGCGACTGACGCACTGTTGTCCAAGGCCCAGGTCACACAACTGGCAGCGCAGGCGCACCACGGCCTGTCGCGTGCAGTGAGCCCCATCACGGTCAACGATGGCGACGCCTTCTTCGCGCTCGCCACCGGCGCGGCCGGGGGCTGCGGCGAGCTCACCGCACTGGCCGCAATGACCGCCGAAGCGGTGTCACGCGCCATCCGCAACGCCGTGCTGGCGGCGCGCGCGCTGGACGAACCGCCGCTGCCGGCGGCGCGCGACTGGCCAGGGCGCACGTTTGCGCAGGCCGCAACGGCCTCGACAGTGATCAGCCCTGGCGCTGTCTAACGTTGAATCAGACCGGACCAGGGCTGGGCGGGTGCCGGTGAGACACTGCGCGTTTGATGAAACTTGCAGACATCCTCTTCAGCCAGGGCTTTGGCAGCCGCCGCGAATGCGCCGCGCTGCTTGCCAACGGCGATGTGCAGGTGGGCGGGCAAACGCTGCTGGACGGCACGCTGCAGCTGAACGAAGCCGGCCTGGTCTTTCACGTCAATGACCAGCCCTGGCCGTACCACGCCAAGGCGCTGGTGCTGCTGCACAAACCAGCGGGCTACGAGTGTTCACGCCAGCCGAGCAGCCATTCGAGCGTGCTCGGCCTGTTGCCCGCCCCCTTGCAGCGCCGCGGCCTGCAGCCCGTGGGGCGGCTGGACCATGACACCACGGGGCTCTTGCTGCTGACCGACGACGGCACGCTCATCCACCGCCTGACCTCGCCCAAGCAGCATGTGCCTAAGGTCTATGAGGTGCGAACCAAGCACCCCATTGCGGCCGACTTGCCCGCGCAGTTGATGGCCGGCGTGCTGTTGCACGACAACCCCAAACCGGCTTTCGCCGCCGCCTGCGAGGTGACAGGAGAATTCAGTCTTCGGCTGACGTTGATCGACGGCCGCTACCACCAGGTCAAGCGCATGGTGGCTGCGGTGGGCAACCGGGTTGAAGCACTGCACCGCTCGTCATTTGGCTCCTTGACGCTGCCCGCTGATCTGCCGCCCGGCCACTGGCGCTGGGTGACGGAAGCGCAGCGGCTGTCTATCGGCGCTGCGCCCGCTGCGCCAGTCTTGCGCGGTTGATGGCGCGCAGCTTCAGCAGCTGGTTTTCAACCGCAGTGGAGAGGCCCTCGCGGGCTTGCCAGACCCAGCCCGGCGCTGCGAGCTGAACCGCTGCCCGCCGCGCAAGAGCCGCTTCAAGTGCCTGCTGCCAGGCAAGCATGCTGTACGCCAGCGTGTGATGCTCCCGCACCCACAAGCGCGCGGCCTCGGCCACACGTTGGCGCCAGGCGGCATCGCCCGTTGCGGCTTGCAGTGCAGCGCGCCAGGCCTGCGGCTCGTTGCGCACCAGCGCACCGGTGATGCCATCGCGCACAACCTCGGCATACGGGCTGACAGCAGAACACAAGGTGGGCACGCCGGCTTCGGCGTAGTCGAACCACTTCACCGCACTCTTGCACGCCGCAAAGCGCGAGTCCTCAAGCGGTATCACCGCCAGTGGGTTGGGCAGGCTGCGTGCAAAGGCCACAAACTGAGCGCGCGGCATCAGCGGCTGGCTTCGCACCGCTATGCCAGCCGCCTCAAACGCAGCGGCGGGTGGGCCGACGACGACGACCTCCACCCCCGGCAGGCCGCGCAGCGCCGGGTAGATGAAGTCCGTGGCGAGCCGATCTGAAGACGCAAAGAGCAGCGTCACGGGCTGCTTGGGATCGTGAGTGAGCAGCGCCAAATCGCCTACCGGCCAGGCATGGTTGGACACTTCGATGGCAGACGCCAGCATCAGTTCGCGCCCGAGCCGGGCCGTGGAAACGCTGACCACGTCGGCCTCTGCCATGCAGCGCTTCAGCCAGGCCTGGCGCTTGAGCAGAGCGGCCTGGTTGCTGATGTGCGGCGCGACCGCAGTCAGCAGGTCGTCGATTTCATACACCACGGCCCCGCCCTGCTGGCGCATGAGCCGCTGCAGCCGCCAGACGCGGCCACTCGCCGCACGTTGCACGATCAGGACTTCTGCGGCGCCCACGTCTTTGCGCGTGCAGTCATGGAAGGACTTCAGTGTCAGCGGCCATCCCAGTGCTTCGCAAAGCCCACGCAGAGGCACCACAAGACGGACCTGGGCGACGAGCCCGGTGATGTCACCAGCCAGCGCCAGCACTTTCATCGGCCGCTGGCGGCGCCCTTGAGCGCCTCAAACTCCCAGATCAGATGGCCGCAAGCGCCACGTCGGATGCGATGCGCCAACCGCAATCGCTCCCACCAGCCGCTGGGCGGTGGGATGAAGGCCACTTTGGGGTCGGGTCGCGTGAGCTGCACCCGGCGGCTTTCAAAGTCACCGCTGAAGCCGTACATCGCGGCCATCTTCTGCGGCCGCGTGAAGTAGGTGTGGGTATCCACGGTGATGATGTTGACGTGGGTCGGGTCCTGAAAAGCGGCCTTTCCCGGATACACCGGCGTCACCGCGTAAAACATGCCAGCCGGCTTGAGCACGCGCCAGATCTCGTTCATGAGTTCGATGAAGGGGAAGCGTGTGCCCTGGCCGTCCACGGTGGGCATCACACGCGGCACATGTTCGAGAAAGTCGTAGGCCGACACCGACTCGAAGCTGTTGTCGGGAAAGGGAATCGGTTGCATCGCCAGGTTGGCGCGCCGGATCGGTCCACCCTCGGTGCTGCCCGAAAGGTCGACACCGAAAAGTTCGTCCCGCCGATAGGGGTTGCGCGGCACGGGGCCGCAACCCAGGTCCAGGTGTTTGCTCATGAAGTTCGGGGGCTCAGCAGCCCGAGCAGTGACGCGGCAGCGCCCAGCAACCGGGTCTTGGGGTCGGTGCGACCGGCAGCCCGGCGCCGCCTGAGCAACTGCGCGGCGGCAGTGGGCATGCCGCGCAGCAGCATCGCGCGTGCAAGCCGGCGTGCGTCGCGGCTGCGGAAAAACTCATCAGGTAAACGCTGCAGCCAATCGCACAGCGTCGGCTCGTCCAGCACGCCGGGCAGGTTGTAGGGGCCGTGGAAGCCGAAGGTGATGCCGCCGGCCGATTCGTTTTCAAAGGCGAAGCGCCGTGCCAAGCGCGGCGGCGCGAAGCTGACGCCGTGGGCTTGCTCCAACAGGCTGCGGTGCGTGCGGCACAGCGCCTCGTCTTCGGGATGCTCTTGGGTGATGCGCGGGTCCAGCCCTGCAGCCAGGAAGCGGCGCGAGCGCAGCGAGAAGCCACCGTTGCCAACACTGCGCGCTTC
>JANNGN010000692.1:0-10342 GCA_031403895.1 Rubrivivax sp.
GATCGGCGCACAATGAAGGCACGTCCTCTTGGCGCCCCGCGCCTACCCGCAGCATGCGCCAATTCACCCGCCCCAGCAGCGCCGCACTTCTGGTTGCAGCGCTGCTGACAGCTTGCCAGCAGCTGCCGCAGAAGGACGAAAAGTCGGCCAAAGCGCCAGACGCGCTCATCAAGCCCGCTCCGGCTGCGGCGCCTGCGCCTGCGCCTTCACCATCAGTAGCTCCAGCCACGCCAGTCACCCCAACCGCCACCGCGTTGGGTGCTTCTGCGCCCACCACAGGGGCCCGCCCGACCACCAGCTTCACGCCGCCCACACCGGGGACGCCACCGCCCTTTGCGGTGGTCATCCGCGAAGCGCGACGCATCGACGGCCCGCTCACGCTCTGGCAGAAGGACGACAAGGTCTGGATCGAAGTCATGCCCGAGCAATGGGGCAAACCTTTCCTGCTGTCGCCCAAGATCAAGAGCGGCATCAGCGAGGCCTTTGTGCTGGGCGGGCTGATGGCCTACCCGGTGAACGGTGCCGGTGGCCCGCAGGTGGTGGAATTCGTGCGCGTTCACAACCAGGTTCGGCTGCAGGCGCGCAACACCGACATTGCCGCCAAACCCGGCACGCCGGAAGCGCGCGCAGTGGCCGACTCCTACTCCAACAGTCTGCTCGGTTCCACCCCCGTCGCCAGCTTGCCCCACCCCGACCGCAAGAGCGTGCTGGTGGAAGCGAACGGCCTCTTCCTCAACGACATCCTCGGTGTCGGCATGATGTTGCAGCGCGGCCTGCGCCAGGGCTACGGCCTGGACCGCGCCAATTCCGTCATCACCGCAGTGCGTGGCTCCGACGTGGCCACAGTCATTGAAACGCAGAGCCACTACTTCACCAGCAGCGTGTCGGTGGCCGGCTTCGGCGCCCTGCCCGGCGCGCCCATGCCGCAGATACCGCGCTTCCTGCCCGACGCGCGCAGCCTCTTGGTAGGCCTGCACTTCTCGCTGGCACCGCTGCCTGAAACACCGATGACGCCGCGCCGCGCCGACCCGCGCCTGGGCCTGTTCACGAGCACCGTGCTCGACTTCTCCAACGACTTGCAGATGTCGCCGCGCCAGCGTTACGTCAACCGCTGGCGGCTTGAGAAGAAGGACCCGGCGGCCGAGCTGTCGGAGCCGGTCAAGCCCATCACGTTCTGGATTGACCGCAACGTGCCGCTGCCCTACCGCGAGACGGTGCGCGCGGCCGTTCTGGAATGGAACCGGGCTTTCGAGAAAGTCGGCTTCAGCGGCGCGCTGAAGGTCGAACAGCAGCCTGAAGACGCCAAGTTCGACACGCTCGATTTCGGCTACCCCTCGGTGCGCTGGATGATGAATGCCGACCCGGTATTCGGCGCCATCGGCCCGAGCCACGTCGATCCGCGAACGGGTGAAATCCTGGACGCCGACATCGCCTTCGAAGGCATGTCGGCGCGCAACGTGCGCACCCTGCGCGCCCAGGTGCTGGGGCCGCAGGCGCTGGGTCCGCAGACTCTGAGCGAAGGCGCAGCGCCGCTGTCCTTTGCGCAGCCCTTCACGGCACCTGCCAACGGCCCCATGCCGGCCGAATTTGCACGGTGCATGCACGGTGCTCTGGCCGCCGAGCAACTGGGCTATGCACTCGACGTGCTGGAAGCGCGCGGTGAACTCGACCCCGACAGCCCCATCGCGCGCCAGTTTGTGCAGGACTACGTGAAGGAAGCCATCATGCACGAGGTGGGCCACGCGCTTGGCCTGCGGCACAACTTCCGCGCATCACGCGCCTACACCGAAGTGCAGCTCGCCGACGCCGAATTCACACGCGCCAATGGCACCGCAGGCTCGGTGATGGAATACAACGCCGTCAACCTGCCCCGCCCCGGCCAGACCGGCGGTGTGCCCTTCCACACCGCACTCGGGCCCTATGACTTCTGGGCCATCGAATACGCCTACAAGCCGATGCCCGCCGGCACCACACCCGAAGCCGAGCGCACCGAACTGCAGCGCATCGCGGCCCGCAGCAGCGACCCGCAACTCGCCTTCGGCACCGACGAAGACAACTTCGTCGGCCTCGACCCTGAAACCATCCAGCTCGACCTGGGCAACGACCCGATCGCCTTTGCAGCCAAGCGCCTGGCGATTGCACGCGACCTGTTCCAGCGCCAGGAAAAGCGTGACCTGCCGCCCGACCGCGACTACGCCGTGCTGCGCCGTTCGATCGGCTACGCCATCAACGACGCGACGCGTGCGGTTGGTGTGCTGGTGCGCCAAATTGGTGGCGTGCGCACGCTGCGTGACTATCCGGGCAGCGGCCGCGAACCGCTGATGCCCGTGGCGGCCTCGTTGCAGCGCGAGGCGATTGACCTCATCGCACGTTCGGTACTCTCGCCCGAGGGCCTGACATTGACGCCCGCATTGCAGCGCCGCCTGGCGCCAGACTTTCTGGACCGTGCAGAAGGCGGCGTTGCCACCGAATTCTCGGTCCAGCAGCGGCTGCTCGACCTGCAGCGCGCGGTGCTGAACTACCTGATGAGCGACGTCATCGCGGTGCGCATCCTGGACAGTGTGGGCAAGTTCGACAAACCCACTGACGCCTACCAGCTGACTGAACTGCACCAGCGGCTGGCGGCCGACGTCTGGACCGAATTGGCCGGCGGCGGCGTCATCACCCCCGCTCGGCGTGACCTGCAACGCGACCACGTCAACCGGCTGTCGCTGGCCGTGGTGCGCCCGAGCGGCAGCGGGCGCGCGGATGTGCGCGGCGTCATGCGCGAGCAGGCCCGCGCACTGCTGTCGCGGCTGGACGAGGCGCTGCGCAAGCGATCAGCCATCGATGTCGCCACACGGGCCCATCTGGCCGACAGCGCCGACACGCTGCGCCAGGCCTTGGCGGCCGCGATCCAGCGCCAGGCGCTCTAGCACAGCGGCACTCACCCGCGTGGCGCAGCTCACGCGCGGCGCCAACGAAACGGCCGACAACCGGCTGCGCGGGTACACCGAGTTGCTGCTGTTGAGCCCTAACTTCTTGCGCCTTTTTCGCCGGCGGTGAGGATCGGCCGGGGCCACAGCCGACTGCTTATGATGGCGGCCCGCTCACGATCAAGGACCGCCCCATGCACGCCTGGCTTTGCGAAACACTGGACGGCGTCGATGCACTGCACTGGCGCGAACTGCCCACGCCTGAGCCCAAGGCGGGCGAGGTGCGCATTGCCATCAAGGCTGCCAGCCTGAACTTCCCCGACCTGCTCATCGTGCAGGGCAAGTACCAATTCAAGCCCCCCTTGCCCTTCGTGCCGGGCTCGGAGTTTGCGGGCCTGATCGATGCCGTGGGTGAAGGTGTGAAGCACCTGATGGTTGGCGCGCCCGTAGCGGCAATAGCAGGCACGGGCGGCTTTGGCACCCACGCCATCGTCAACGCCGCGCAGGTGCTGCCCTTGCCACCGGGCTTCGACATCGACGACGGCGCCGCCTTCGCCTTCACCTACGGCACTTCGCACCACGCGCTGATGGACCGTGCACAGCTCAAGGCCGGCGAAACCGTGCTGGTGCTCGGCGCTGCGGGCGGCGTTGGCACGGCGGCGTTGCAGATCGCCAAGGCGGCCGGTGCCACTGTCATCGCTGCCGCGTCCACCGACGAGAAGTGCGCGCTGTGCCGCGAACTCGGCGCCGACGCCACGCTCAACTACAGCACGCAAAACGTGCGCGACACGCTGAAGGCACTGACCGCCGGCAAGGGCCCGGACGTGGTGTACGACCCGGTGGGCGGCGAGATCGCCGAGCCGGTCTTCCGCTCCATCGCGTGGCGTGGCCGCTACCTGGTGGTGGGCTTTGCCGGCGGCGCCATTCCTGCACTGCCATGGAACCTGGCACTGCTGAAAGGGGCGTCCGTGGTGGGCGTGTTCTGGGGCGACTTCGTCAAGCGCGAACCGCAGGCCAACGCTGCCGCGCTGATGCAGTTGGCGCAGTGGTATGCGCAGGGCAAGATCAAGCCGGTGCTGGACCAGAAGCTGCCGATGAGCAGCATCCACCAGGCCTATGCCCGCATGGGGTCGCGCCAGGTGCTGGGCAAGCTGCTGCTGGTCAACCCGTAACCGGGCGCTTCCGCAGCCAGGTAGCAGGGACGATCCGCGCTAGCATCACCGCCTCTAAGAAGAGGAAAGCCCGTGGCCGTCAAGGTACTTATTCTCGAAGACAACCCGGTCGCACGCAGCTTCCTGTGCCGCGTGGTGCGCGAGAGTTTCAGCGACGCGATTGTGCTCACCGAGGCCGGCGACCTGGAGAGCGCGCGCAAGCACATCCTGCTCACCGGCGGCTCGCAAGGTCTGCACGGCGTGGACCCTTTCAAGCTGATCCTGGTGGACCTGGAATTGCCCGACGGCAACGGCATGGAACTGCTGGCCGAACTGACGCACTACCCGGCGACCAAGATCGTCACCACGCTGTATTCGGACGATGACCACCTGTTCCCCGCGCTGCAATGCGGCGCCGACGGCTACCTGCTGAAGGAAGACCGCTTCGAGGTGCTGGTGGAAGAGCTGCAGAAGATCGTGCGCGGCCAGCCGCCGCTGTCGCCGGCCATCGCGCGCAGGCTGCTCACGCACTTTCGCAGCGGCCACGGCGGCGGTGCCGGCTCACAGGCGCCCGACTCCGGCTTCGCGCCGGCGGCCTTCACCACCAGCAAGCCGATCCCGATCGAGAAGCAGCTCGACCACGAGCGCCTCACGCCCCGCGAAAGCGAAGTGCTGACCTACCTGAGCAAGGGCTTCACGATCAAGGAAATCGCGAGCCTGATGGGCATCAAGTGGTTCACGGTCAACGACCACATCAAGTCGATCTACAAGAAGCTCAACGTGTCCAGCCGCGCCGAAGCAGCCGTGCTGGCCAGCAAGCAGGGCCTGGTGTGAGCAAGGACGTGAGCAAGGACGTGAGCGCTGGTCTGAGCGCCAGCCGATAGACCTGCGGCACTGCGGCCATGTCCGCCACCGCCCCCATCCTGCCGCGCGCGCAAGAGTCTTCCTTTGGCGCCAGCACGCTGGAAGCTGAAACCAGCCATTGGCGGCCTCAACACTGGATAGGCTGGCGCCGTCGCGCCATGGTGGCAGTCACGTTGCTGGGCTGCCTGGGAGTCATCCTGCTGGCGCGCTGGCTCGCGGCCACGCCTCACCTGGACGCGCAGTGGGGCAGCAACGCGCAAGGCCAGCTGATCCTGCAGTCGAGCCCGCTGCCTGAGCTGCAAGGGCTGCAGGGCCGCATGCTGGTGGCCGTTGGTGGTGCAGTCGGTGGTGCAGTCAGCGGCGCAGTCAGCGGTTGGGTCAGCGAAGGCCTAGGCGCAGCCCAGCCTGTGGACTCGCTGCTGCTGCACCGCTCGCCGCGCTGGCAGGTTGATGACGCGGCGCGTGCGCGCCAGGTCGCCCAGCAGGACAGGCTGTCGCAGCTGCTGGCCGCAGGAACGCTGCAATTGCAGTTCGACAATGGCGCTCTGCTCATCGTGCGGGCGCAGCCTCGCGGTTATGCCGGTCTGGGCCTCATGCTGTGGCCGCTGGTGGGGCTGGCGCTGCTGCTGACGCTGCTGGCAGCGGCGGTGGTGCTGGCGCGCCCGGATTTGCGCAATGCGCTGTTCCTGCTGATGTCGCTTTGCCAGGCCGGCAACCTGCTGTTCATCGCACTTGAAACCTTGCGCGGCCTGGGCCTGCCTGCGGGCCTGATCGGGCTCGACATGTCGGTTCGGGTGGCGCTGGACGCCTTCACGGGCGCCGCGCTGGTGCATGCCTATGCACTGCACCCGCACCGGCTGCCGCAGGCGCGTGCCATCGTCGCTGCGACCTGGGTCGCGGTCGCGCTGGTGCTGGTGCTCATCCAGGGCGGCGTGCTCGTACCCGTCTGGTGGTGGGCGCAGGGCTTGTGCCTGCTGCTCGGCGTGGCGGCGCTGGCGGTCATCAGCCGCTCTTACCGGCTCGAACCCAATCCCTACGCCTTGGTCATGCGGCGCCTGGCGCTAATCGCAGTGGCCACGCTGTTGCTGGTGTCGGCAGCGGTGGCTTTGTCAGCGCAGCTGCCAGGCGTGGCACACGGTGTGGCGGTGGGCGCCTCGGTGGCCTGGTACCTGTTCGCGGCCTCGCTGCTGCTGCTGACTCCCTTCCTGGCGCGCAGCCGCCAGATGCTGCGCGAATTTGCCCTGCTAGCCGGCATCAGCACGGTGGCGGCCTCGGTTGACCTGCTCTTTGTCGCCGTCTTCTCGCTCGGGCCCTTCACGTCGCTGGCGGTGGCGGTGTTCGCGGCGCTGGCGGTCTATGCCGGCGCCCGGCAGTTCATCCTCAACCACCTGCTGGGCCACAGCCTGCTGACTACCGAACGCACCTTCGACCACCTCTACCGCGCCGCGCGCGAAGTGCAGGCGCGGCCGCAGCGCTACCTGGAGGCACTGGCCCAATTGCTGCGCGACCTGTTCGAGCCGCTGGAACTGATTCGCGTACACCGCGTGCCGGCGCGCGCCCGGGTGCTGGGCGGTGGCTCGGCGCTGGTCGTGCCTGTGGTGCCGGTCGCGCCGCAGCGCGGTGCAGACGAAGAATCGCCGCCTGCGGTGGCCGTGCTGCTGCGCTATGCCCAGCGCGGCCAGCGCCTGTTCACGCACGACGACGCGCGCCTGGCCGACCGCGTGGTCGAACAGCTGCGCCGCGCCATGGCCTACGACCAGGCGGTGGAGCGCGGCCGCCACGAAGAGCGCCAGCGCCTGGCGCAGGACCTGCACGACGACATCGGCGCCCGCCTGCTAACGCTGATGTACCAGGCACCCACGCCGGAACTGGAGGACTACATCCGCCACACGCTGCAGGACCTGAAGACGCTGACGCGCGGCCTGGCCGCTTCTGAACACCGCCTGTCGCACGCCGCCGCCGAATGGAAGGCCGACATCACGCAGCGCCTGAACGCGGCCCAGGCTCAACTGGGTTGGGCCTTCAGCTTTGACGAGGATTTGCGGCTGTCGATGGTGCAGTGGTCGGCACTGACCCGCGTGCTGCGTGAACTGGTGAGCAACGCGCTCTACCACGGCCATGCGTCGCGCATCGAGATCTCGTTCCAGCTCGACGGCGCGGGTCTGAACCTGAGCGTGGCCGACGACGGTCAGGGCCGGGCCCCCCAGGCGTGGTCGCACGGACTCGGGCTCGGAGGTGTGCGCAAGCGCGTGAAGCTGCTGGGTGGCCAGGTTCAGTGGCGCGAGAACGAGCCCCGCGGCATCGTCTGCGAAGTGCGTCTGCCCGGCTTCAGCGCGCCGAGCTGATAGCCGAGAGCTGTCAACTTGCGGCGCGCCGAAGCGTTGTTGACCAAGGCCGGCGCAGTGAAGTGCCGTGCCGCCCCGACCAGGCCGCTGTGGACCCCATGACACCCCCGAGTGCGATGAGCGTGAAATCCGAGGACAATAGTGGCTTCGCGTCGACCGGGGCGCCCTTCCCGGCCTCCATCTGCCATGACCACTCGCCGCTCGCCCACCACCCCCGAAACCACCAGCGGACCCAAACTCCGCCAGACGCAGGCCGAATACACGGCCGCGCGGCCGCACGCCGAACCCGGCGTGAAGCCGATGATGTCCAGTTCCAAGATGTACGTCTGCATCAAGTGCCACGCCAACTTCAAGACTGGCGACGGCAAGCCCGACCCGCGCTTGCGCGGCCTGGGGCGCTGCAACAACTGCCTGGGCGTGACCGTCGTTGCGCCTTGATCCGCCGTTCTAGCTTTTTGCTTTCCGCCTGACTTTTTCTTTAACCCCTGCAAACTGGAGTGAGCCTGTTCATGTCATCCACCAATCGCCGTGTTTTCCTGATGCAAGTGGCCGCCTGCGGCACTGTTCTCACCGCTGCTGGCGCCCAGGCGCAAGCCGCCAAAGTCGATGAGAAAGACCCCCAGGCTGCGGCGCTGGGCTATGTGCACGACACCACCAAAGCCGACCAGAAGAAATTCCCCAAGCACGCTGCTGATCAGAAGTGCAACAACTGCGCGTTGTATCAAGGCAAGCCGACTGACGCCTGGGGTGGCTGCCCGCTATTCGGCACCAAGCAGGTCGCCGGCCCCGGCTGGTGCAGTGCCTGGGCGAAGAAGGGCTGAACCAGCCCCAGCGCTGGCTTCAACGCCAGCGCGATTCCTGAAAACGGCCCTGTCAGGGGCCGTTTTCGTTTCTGCGCCGCAGCAGCCACTGCGCCACCTGCTCTGCGATGGCCATCGCAGACGTGAGGCCCGGCGACTCGATGCCGAACAGGTTCACCAGGCCCGCCACACCGTGCTGCGCCGGGCCGTCGATGCGGAAGTCCGGCGCTAGCTGCCCGGCGCCATGGATCTTGGGCCGCACGCCGCTGTAGGCCGGCTGCAAGGCGTCGTCGGGCAGACCGGGCCAGTAGCGTCGGATGGCGTCCACGAAGGCAAGGCTGCGGCGCTCGTCAACGGCGTAGTCGATCTGCTCGGGTGCGTCCACCGCCAGCCATTCCAGATCGGGCCCGAAGCGTGCCTGGCCACCAAGGTCAAGCGTCAGGTGTACGCCCAGCCACGCGTCAACCGGCGCCGGGTACACCAGGCAAGCGAAGGGCGCAGCACCTTTGAGCGTGAAGTAACTGCCTTTTGCAAAGTGGGCCTGTGGCACATGCTGCGGGGCCAGGCCCCCAAAGCGCTGCGCCAGGCCGCAAGCGTGCAAGCCGGCCGCGTTGACGACCCGATCCGCTTCGATTTCAAACTCCCCCGCCGGTGACTCAACGCGCACCACGGCAGGCCGGCCCGGCACGAATTCGGCGCCCACGACACGCGATTGCAGCGCCACCACACCGCCAGCGCGTTCCAGGTCGCCCTGCAGCGCCAGCATGAAGGCATGGCTATCCACGATGCCGGTGCTTGGCGACCACAGCGCCCGCGTGCAGCGCAGCGCGGGTTCGTGCGCCAGCGCCTGCTGCTTGCTCCACAGCTGCACCGGCACGCCGTTGGCGTGGGCGCGGCGCTGCAATTCATCCAGCGCCGCGTGTTGGGCGTCGTGGGTGGCCACGATGAGCTTGCCACAGGCCTTGTGCGGCACGCCGTGGCTGGCGCAGAAGGCGTAAAGCAACGCCTTGCCGCGCACGCACAAGCGTGCCTTGGATGAGCCGGGTGTGTAGTACAGGCCGGCGTGAATGACTTCGCTGTTGCGCGAACTCACCCCTTGCCCGATGCCCGTGGCAGCCTCAGCGATGACGACTTCATGCCCGGCCAGCGCCAGGGCCCGGCCCACCGCCAGCCCGACCGCGCCGGCGCCGATCACCAGGGTTTCAATGCGATCCATATCAAGGGTGAACTCACGAATCGGGTTTGCGGAAACAAACACAGGCCCCGGGTGCTTGTGCCTCATGGACAGCCGTTGTGGATGCGGCTGGAAATCGTACAAAGCCTACGGGAGCCGCATGAACATTGCGAGATCAATCAGGCGTGTCGATCAAGCATGATGATGAAACGGCGGTGAAGCCATCGCTGCGGGCACAATCAGCAGCGCCAAATCATTCGCTGCGACGACAACGCTGCGGATTTTGGGCCTGTGGCTGAAAGTCAATTTTGACGGTCAGATCGTGATTCAGTAACTGTCTGGCAACGGCACGGGTTCGGTCGGGGCCGTTGCTTGCATCGAAGGAGTCTGGATGAGCCATGGCCCGCTTCGTCTGCACGTGCCCGAGCCAAGCGGGCGCCCAGGCCACGAGACCGACTTCTCGTACCTGCACCTGTCGCGCGCCGGCGAAGTGCGCAGGCCGCCGATCGAGGCCATGCCGGCCGACACCAGCGACCTCGCCTTCACGCTGGTGCGCGTGCTTGACGACGAAGGCTGCGCGGTCGGGCCCTGGGTGCCGCAGATAGGCGCCGATAGGCTGCGCCACGGCTTGCGCGCGATGATGAAGACGCGCAGCTACGACGCGCGCATGCTGATCGCGCAGCGCCAGAAGAAGATTTCCTTCTACATCCAGTGCCTGGGCGAAGAGGCGATCGCCACTGCGCATGCGCTGGCGCTGCAGCCCGGCGACATGTGCTTTCCGACCTACCGCCAGCAGGGCTTGCTGCTGGCGCGCGATGACATCTCGATGGTCGAAATGATGTGCCAGGCGATGTCGAACCAGGGCGATCCGCTCAAGGGCCGCCAGTTGCCGGTGCTGCATTCGTACAAGCGCGCCGGGTTCTTCTCGGTTTCGGGCAACCTGGCCACGCAATTCATCCAGGCGGTGGGCTGGGCCATGGCCTCTGCGATCAAGGGCGACACCCGAATCGCGTCGGCCTGGATCGGCGACGGCGCCACTGCCGAATCCGACTTTCACACCGCGCTGACCTTCGCCCACGTGTACCGCGCACCG
>JANNGN010000693.1:0-2508 GCA_031403895.1 Rubrivivax sp.
CCCTTGTGGCGCATCGTGATGTGGCCGTTGTTGTTGCGGCCGGAATTCTGCTTTTGCGGCTCGAGCAGCGACGCTTCTGGCGCGCCCTTGTGCAGGTGCTTGTGCACCACCTTGACCACGGCACGGCGGCCGGGTGAAGTGGGCTTGACTTTGACGACAGCCATTACGCAGTCTCCCCGGAGAAGTTGAGCTCCTGGCCTGGCTTGAGCGACACAAACGCCTTCTTGACGTGGTCGCGGCGGCCGATTGAGCGGCCAAACTTCTTGACCTTGCCCTTTTGGATGGTGGTGTTCACTTCAGCCACTTCGACCTTGAACATCAGCTCCACGGCAGCCTTGATTTCAGGCTTGGTGGCGTCGCGCAGCACCTTGAAAAGAACCTGGTTCTGCTTCTCGCCAATGCGCGTGGCTTTCTCGGAAATGATCGGGGCCACGAGCACCTGGCTCAACCGGCCTTCGTCGAACTTCTGTTTGACGGGATTGATCCGGCTCATGCAAACATCTCCTTCAGCTGCTCGATCGCGCCTTTGGTCACCAGCACCTTCTTGTAGAAGACGAGTGACAGCGGATCGGCATAGCGGGGCTCGACCACCAGCACGTTGGCCAGGTTGCGCGAAGCCAGCGCCAGGTTGTCATCGATCTGGTCAGAGATGACCATCACCGACGCCAGGCCCATGGCCTTGAACTTGTCGGCCAGCAGCTTGGTCTTGGGGGCGTCGATGCTGAGCGAATCCACCACCGCCAGGCGGCCGTCGCGGGCCAGCTGGGACAGGATGGCTGCCATGCCGGCGCGGTACATCTTCTTGTTGACCTTGTGCGAGAAGTTCTCGTCAGGCCGATTCGGGAAGATGCGACCGCCACCACGCCACAGCGGCGAGCTGGTCATGCCGGCGCGTGCGCGGCCGGTGCCTTTCTGGCGGAACGGCTTCTTGGTGGAGTGCTTGACTTCACCGCGGTCCAGCTGGGCGCGCGTTCCTTGGCGGGCGTTGGCCTGGAAGGCCACGACGATCTGGTGCACCAGCGCTTCGTTGTAGTCGCGCGCAAACACAGTGTCGGGGGCGTCGAACTTGGACGTCGCCTGACCCTGATCGTTCAGGAGCTCGAGTTGCATTACTTCGCTCCCTTCACTGGCTTCACTGGCGCGGTGACAGCCGGCCTGGCAGCCCGGGCCTTGATGGCCGGACGCACGACCACATGGCCGTTCTTGCTGCCCGGCACGGCGCCGCGCACCAGCAGCAACGAACGCGCTTCGTCAATGCGGATCACATCGAGGTTTTGCACACTGACGGTGTCGTCACCCATGTGGCCAGTCATCTTCTTGCCCGGGAACACACGGCCCGGATCCTGCGCCATCGAGATCGAACCCGGCACGTTGTGCGAACGGCTGTTGCCGTGCGACGCACGCTGCGATTTGAAGTTGTGGCGCTTGATGGTGCCAGCGAATCCCTTGCCGATGGAGGTGCCCTGCACGTCCACACGCTGGCCGGTGGCGAACACGCTCACAGGCAGCACTGCGCCTGGCTTGTATTGGCCAGCAATGTCGGCAGTGACGCGAAATTCTTTGAGGATGGTGCCGCTCTCGACACCGGCCTTTGCCAGGTGCCCGGCTTCGGGCTTGCTGACGCGGCTCGCCTTGCGCGAACCAAAAGCCACTTGAAGGGCGTTGTAGCCGTCACTGGCTTCGGTCTTTACCTGGGTCACGCGGTTGTTGGACACGTCCAGCACCGTCACGGGAATGGCGTCGCCATCGTCCGTGAAGATGCGCATCATGCCCACCTTGCGGCCCAGCAAGCCGAGCTGTTCGCTCATGCTCATGGATATTTCTCCAGCACCATTGCCTCAGTGGGCAATAGCGCCTTTGTTCACGATCCCAACATCGATTGGCTGGGGTGGTTTTGCCACCATCCCGAATGATCCATCAAGGGCCAGCCGGTTGGTAGTTTCGGCGCTTAACTTTCGTCGGCGCCGGAAAAGCCCGCAAGTATAGCAGCGGCGGACGAGTCCGCAACTGCCGACTGCGGCGTTGTCGCTCTTTACTGCAGCTTGATCTCGACGTCCACACCGGCCGGCAAGTCGAGCTTCATCAGCGCGTCCACGGTCTTGTCAGTCGGGTCGATGATGTCCATCAGGCGTTGGTGGGTGCGGATTTCGAACTGGTCACGGCTCGTCTTGTTGACGTGCGGTGAGCGCAGGATGTCGAACCGCTGCATGCGCGTCGGCAAAGGCACGGGGCCCTTGACGATGGCGCCCGTGCGCTTGGCGGTCTCGACGATTTCGAGAGCCGACTGGTCGATCAGTTTGTAATCAAACGCCTTCAGGCGGATGCGGATTTTTTGTTTGGTGGACATGTTCCGCTCCTGGTTATTCAATGATCTTGGCCACGACGCCGGCACCCACGGTGCGGCCGCCTTCGCGGATGGCGAAGCGCAGGCCTTCTTCCATCGCGATCGGGTTGATCAGCTTGACCGTGATGCTGACGTTGTCGCCCGGCATGACCATCTCTTTGTCT
>JANNGN010000694.1:0-5990 GCA_031403895.1 Rubrivivax sp.
CGCTTCCAGGGCACGCTGGCCAGATCGCGCCGCCACAGCAGCTTGGCCAGCGCAGCGGCCAGTGCGCCCAGGGCCAGGGCTGGCGTGAATAGATTGGCCACGTGCCACAGTGCATCCAGCGGTCCCATCGTCGTTGGTGTGTCCCTTGGTGAAGGTGGTGCGGCTTGCGCGCGCAGCGGCAAAGGCATCGCCCGCAAACCTACAATTCTGATGTGAGCGTCTTCGCCCTCGGTCTCAATCACACCACCGCCCCGCTCGACCTGCGCGGGCGGCTGGCCTTTGCGCCCGAACACATTGCGCCTGCGCTGCAAGGCCTGCGCGAGCGTTTGCAGCGCAGCCTGCCCGAGGCGGCAATAGTTTCCACCTGCAACCGCACCGAACTGTACGTGGCTGCGCCCACCGCGCAGGCACAGGAACTGGTGCGCCCCGCAATCGACTGGCTGGCCGAACAGGGCGGCATCAGTGGCGGCCAGTTGATGTCGCACAGCTACGTGATGGAAGACCGTGCTGCCGCTCGCCATGCCTTTCGGGTGGCGGCGGGCCTGGATTCGATGGTGCTCGGCGAGCCGCAGATCCTGGGCCAGATGAAGCAGGCGGTGCGCCTGGCCGATGAAGCCGGCACGCTGGGCACCACGCTGCACCAGCTCTTCCAGCGCTCGTTCTCGGTCGCCAAGGAAGTGCGCAGCTCGACCGAGATCGGCGCGCACAGCATCAGCATGGCGGCGGCGGCGGTGCGGCTGGCGTCACAGCTGTTCGAAGACCTGTCCCAGATCAAGGTGCTGTTCGTGGGCGCGGGCGAGATGATTGAACTGGTGGCCACGCACTTCGCGGCGCGTTCGCCCAAGGGCATGGCGCTGGCCAACCGCACGCTCGAGCGTGGCGAGCGCCTGGCATCGCGCTTTGGTGGCGAAGGCATGCGCCTGTCGGACATGCCGAACCGGCTGCACGAATTCGACGCTGTCATCTCCTGCACCGCCAGCACCTTGCCCATCATCGGCCTGGGTGCGGTCGAGCGCGCGTTGAAAGCCCGGCGTCGGCGGCCGATGTTCATGGTTGACCTGGCGGTGCCGCGCGACATCGAACCCGAAGTCGCGAAGCTGTCCGACATCTACCTGTACACCGTCGATGATCTCTCGACGCTGGTGCAGACGGCGAGCGAAAAGCGCCAGGCTGCGGTGGCGCAGGCCGAGGTCATCATCGACGCGGGCGTGCTGAGCTTTTCGCACTGGCTCGACCAGCGCGCTGCGGTGCCGCTGATTCAGGCGCTGAACCGCCAGGCCGACGACTGGGGCGCGCTGGAACTGGTGCGCGCGCGCAAGCTGCTGGCGCGCGGCGAACCGGTTGAGCAGGTGCTGGAAGCGCTGGCGCGCGGCCTCACGCACAAGATGCTGCACGGCACGCTGGCCGAACTGCATGCCGCCGAGGGCGACGAGCGCACGCGGCTGGCCGACACCGTGTCGCGCCTGTTCCTGCGCCAAAGCACGCGCCAGCCCGGCTCGGCGGCGGGCACCGACGAACAGGGGCGTTAGCGCCCACCCCACACACCACGGCAGCGCTGTCCGGCGCGGCCGTGCCACCGCATCCGCTCATGAACCCCACCCTGCGTGAACAGTTCGAACGCCTGGCCTTGCGCTTGGGCGAACTCGACGCGACCCTGTCCGACCCGCAGCTGGCCAGCGACATCAAACGCTGGCGCAGCCTGTCGCGCGAACAGGCCGAGGTGCGCGGCATCGTCGAGCGCTTTCGCCGCTATCAGCAACGCGAGCGCGATGTCGAAGCGGCGCGCCAGATGCAAGGTGAGCCAGACTTGGCCGAGATGGCGCAGGAGGAAATCACCGCCGCCAGCGCCGACATGCAGCAGCTGCACGCTGAACTGCAAGCGGCACTGATCCCGCGCGACCCCGACGACGACCGCAACGCCTTCCTGGAAATCCGCGCCGGCACGGGTGGCGACGAATCGGCGCTCTTTGCCGGCGACCTGGCGCGCATGTACCTGCGCTACTTCGAGCGCCAGGGCTGGCGCACTGAAGTCATGAGCCAGAGCGTCAGCGAACTTGGCGGCTACAAGGAACTGGTGCTGCGCGTCGCTGGCGAACGCGTCTATGAACAGATGCGCTTCGAATCCGGTGGCCACCGCGTGCAGCGTGTGCCCAGCACCGAAAGCCAGGGCCGCATCCACACCAGCGCCTGCACCGTTGCCGTGATGCCCGAGGCCGACGAAGCCGAAGAAGTGCAACTCAACCCGGCCGACCTGCGCATCGACACCTTCCGCGCCAGCGGCGCCGGCGGCCAGCACATCAACAAGACCGACAGCGCGATCCGCATCACCCACTTGCCGACCGGCCTGGTGGCGGAATGCCAGGACGACCGCAGCCAGCACCGCAACAAGGCCAAGGCCCTGGCGGTGCTGACGGCACGCCTGCGCGACAAGGACCGCAACGAACGCGCCGCCAAGGAAGCAGCCACGCGCAAAGGCTTGATCGGCAGTGGCGACCGCAGCGACCGCATCCGCACCTACAACTTTCCGCAGGGGCGGCTGACCGACCACCGCATCAACCTGACGCTTTACAAACTGGGTCAGATCATGGACGGCGATCTCGGTGACGTGGTGGCCGCGCTGACCGCTGCGCGCGCGGCCGAGCAGCTGGCGCAGCTGGAAGCCGGCAACGGCTGAGGCGGCGGTGCTGATCCACGAAGCGCTCGCCCAGGCACGTGCAGCGGGTGTGGACCGGCTGGATGCGCAGTGGCTGCTGGGCCACCTGCTGTTGCGCCCGCGCGCCTGGCTGCTGGCGCATGGCGAAGAAGCCTTGCCTGAGGCAGCATTCGCCGCCTGGCCGGCATTGCTGGCGCGCCGGGCCGGTGGCGAGCCACTGGCGTATGTGCTGGGTCAACACGAGTTCTGCGGCTTGGCGCTGACGGTCACGCCAGCCGTGCTGGTGCCGCGGCCTGAGACCGAGCTGCTGGTGCAGTGGGCGCTCGAACTGCTGATTGGCACCGCAGCGCCAAGCGTCATCGACCTCGGCACCGGCAGCGGCGCGATCGCACTCGCGCTGCTGCAAGCCCGGCGGGACATCGACATGCTCGCCACCGACGCCAGCGCTGAAGCACTGGCCGTGGCGCAACGCAATGCGCAACGGCATGCCCTGCCCTTGCGTCTTTCGCAGGGCAACTGGTGGACCGCCGCCGGCAGCGCGTGCTTCAGCCTGGCCGTGTCCAACCCGCCCTACATCGCCGCCGGCGACCCGCACCTGCCCGCGCTGGTACACGAGCCGCTGCATGCGCTCACCTCAGGGCCGGAGGGACTCGATGCACTGCGCCAGCTGATCGACGGCGCGCCTGAGCACTTGCTACCCGGCGCCTGGCTACTGCTCGAACACGGCCACGACCAGGCCGACGCCGTGCAGACCCTGCTGCGCGGCCGCGGCTTCGGCGCCCCACAGACCCGGCACGACCTGGCCGACTTGCCGCGTTGCACCGGCGCACCCTGGCTCGCTGCAAATTAATGCCGCCTTGGCAAGAGCGAACGGGCTGTTACGGCACGGTCTGCCGATCGGTGGATGCCAAAGCCGGCGCGGCGGCGCATGATGGTCCCTTCCATTGACGCGTCGGAGGCTGAGATGAAGGTCCGTGCCTTGAGCTTGAGATTGCGCTTGAGACTGCGCTTGAGCTTGTCGTTCGCGATGCTGCCGTTCGCCGCCCTCGCCAACGACGGTCTGGTCGCCGCAGCGGCCGACACGTTGTGGCCCCAGTGGCAGGCGCGCATTGCCGTGCAGACGGCGGCAGTGTCGCCGCTGGGCCTGTCACGCCTGCTCGAAGGCGGCTCGCCGCAGCGCAGCTTGCAGGGCGGCGCACTGCTGGGCGACTACTACTTCGCGACACCGTCCTTTGGCAGTTTTCGCGCCAGTGGCGGCCTGATGTTCGGCAGCACGGGCGGCGCGCCGCTGCTGTCCTCCCCGGTGGGCTCGCGCATAGGTCTCACGCTGCAAGGCACGGGCAACCTGCCCACGCCGGGCACCGATTCCCCAGGCACGCTGCCCTACCTGGGCCTTGGATTCACCAGCGCGGCCTGGTGGCGCGCCCTCTCTCTGACTGCCGATCTGGGCTGGGTGGCAGAACAGCCCTCGGCGGCAGCCGGCGCGGGGCGCGCGCTCTTCGGCACCCAGGGCAAGGAAAACGCCTGGCGTGAACTGCGCCTGTCGCCAGTGCTGCAAGTCGGCCTGCGCTATACCTTCTAGAAGCCCCAGCGCCTGCACACCAGGGCGCTTGCCGCATACTCGCGGCCTTCCGATTTCCAGGAATTGAGTCATGAGCGACGTGCAACAGCGCATTGATGAGTTGGTCAAGAGCAACCGGGTGTTGCTCTTCATGAAGGGCAACGCCCAGTTCCCGCAGTGCGGTTTTTCAGGCCGCGCCATTCAGGTGATGAAGGCCTGCGGCGTGAGCGACTTGAAAACCTTCAACGTGCTCGAGGACGATGAGGTGCGCCAGGGCATCAAGGACTACGCACAGTGGCCCACGATCCCGCAGCTCTACATCGACGGTGAATTTGTCGGCGGCTCCGACATCGTGATGGAGATGTACCAGTCGGGCGAGTTGCAGCAGCTGCTCACCAAGGCCTGACCCGCCGCGTCCTGCGTCCGCTTCAGCCGCCGGGCGCCCACTGCCACTGGCGGCGCAACGCAAACACGGCGTCCGGATATTCAGCCCGCCCGCGGCTGCCGTTGTAGCGCCCCAGGGCCAGGAAGAGGTCGCCGCGTTCGCGCTCCAGATAGTGGCGCAGGATCACGCAGCCGAAGCGCAGATTGGTCTGCAGGTGGAACAGGCGCCTCGGGTCGCCGTCGCCGATCAGCCGCGCCCAGAACGGCATCACCTGCATGTAGCCGCGCGCGCCGGCGCTGCTGATGGCGTACTTGCGAAAGCCGCTCTCGACCTGCACAAGGCCCAGCACGAGGGCGGTCTCCAGGCCAGCGCGGCGGCTTTCGTACCACGCCGTTTCCAGGAACTCGATGCGCGTGTGGTGATCGGCCTTGCGGCGCTTGAGCCTTTCGCTGGTGGCACCCAGCCAGCGCAAATAGGCCAGCCGATCATCGAGCTTGTCGAAGCGGGGCTTGGGTGGCGCCGCTTCGGCCACCGATGCAGCCAGCGCGGTGCGCACCGCATCGGCCAGCGGCTCTTCAACCTGCGCGCCGGCGTGCGCGCGCGGCAGGCTCAGCGCCAGCGGCGCGCACAGCAACGCGCGACGCGCCAGCGTCATGCCGCCAGACGCGCCTCTACGGTCGCCACCACCTCCGCCAGCGGCACGGCCGTGGCGGCACTCTCGCGCCGGCCTTGCACTTCCAGCGTGCCGGCCTTCAAGCCGCGGTCGGAGATGACCACGCGCAGCGGCACGCCGATGAGTTCCCAGTCGGCAAACATCGCGCCCGGTCGTTCGCCGCGGTCATCGAGTACGACATCGATGCCGAGCGCGCCAAGCTCGTCGTGCAGCTTGTCAGCCGCCGCCTGCACCTCGGCACTGCGGTCGTAGCCGATGGGGCAGACGACGACTGAAAACGGCGCCATCGAAGCCGGCCAGATCATGCCGCGATCGTCGTGGTTCTGTTCGATCGCCGCGCCCAGCAGCCGCGTCACGCCGATGCCGTAGCAGCCCATGACCATGGCCTGCGGCTTGCCCGTTTCGTCAAGGTAAGTTGCCTTCATGGGCTCGCTGTACTTGGTGCCAAGCAGGAAGACGTGGCCCACTTCGATGCCACGCTGGATGGCGAGCACGCCCTTGCCGTCGGGTGAAGGATCACCGGCGACGACGTTGCGAAGGTCAGCCACCGCGTCGGGCTCGGGCAGGTCGCGGCCCCAGTTGACGCCGGTGAAGTGGAAGTCGGGCTCATTCGCGCCGCAGACGAAGTCGGCCATCAGCGCCACCGTGCGGTCGGCCACCACACGCACCGGCTTCTGCATCTGCAAGGGGCCCAGGTAGCCGGGCTTGCAGCCGAAGT
>JANNGN010000695.1:0-8233 GCA_031403895.1 Rubrivivax sp.
CCGCTGGCCGAAGACACCGGCCTCATCGTGCCGATGTCGGAATGGGCGCTGCGCGAAGCGGCGCGCCAGGCGCGGCTGTGGCAGGACGCCTTTGGCTTTGCCGATTCGATTGCCGTCAACATGCCGAGCCGCCTGTTCGAACGCACCGACCTGGTGGAACACATCCACCAGTGCGTGAGCCAGTACGGCGTGCCGCACCGCGTGATCCACCTCGAGATCACCGAAGACAACTTGATGAAGGAGTTGCAGAACGTCATCCCGTCGCTGCACCGCCTGAACGAGATCGGCGTCGAGATCTCGATCGACGACTTCGGCACCGGTTATTCATCGCTGGCCTACCTGACCACCTTGCCGATCTCTGAACTCAAGATCGACCGCAGCTTCGTGCGCGACCTTGGCATCACGCCGCAGAGTTCGGCTGTCGTCACCGCCATCATTGCGCTGGCGCGTTCGCTTGGCCTGCGCGTGGTGGCTGAAGGTGTGGAAACGCTGCGCCAGATGGAAGTGCTGCACCGCCTGGGCTGTGGCGTGATGCAGGGCTTTCTGTTCAGCCGGCCCGTCCCGGCCGAAGATCTGCAGCGCTGGCTGGAACAGACCGTGCTGCCGCGCAAGGCGCCCTGGATCGGCAGCGCGCTGAGCAGCGACGCCTTTGCGGGCGAGTCTGCTCGCGCGGCCGGCGGTCGGCCCAAACGATAAGCAATGCGGTGACCGAGGTCGCCACTGTCCAAGCTCCGCGCGCCAGCGTTGCCACGCTGGCCCGGGGCGCGCTGCGTCGCCTGGCCCGGTCCCAGCTGGAACCCACGCCACAAAATTACGCGCGCGCCTACGCCGAAGAAGGTGGCCAGCCCGCATCGCCGGCAGTGGACGTTCAAGGCGCAGCCGCCGCTTGGGCGAAGCTGGTGGACCGGCTGGCCACCAACCTGCAGCGCGGTGGTCGCGAGTGGACTGCGGCGCGGCGTCGGGACAGCCTGCAACGGGTGCTCGACGGCAGCCGCGGCGACGCCAGCCGTCTGCAGCAGCGCCTGCTGTCTTTGATGACGGCATGGGAGTCCGACCAGGCGCTGGACCCGGGGGCGATTGGCGTGGAAACCACGCCGCAGACGGCTGGCTCAGCGACTGGCGCTGCGAACTGGCCGCCGCTGCTGGCCGCGCTGGAATCCACGCTGCGCGTGGCGCTGCCCACGCATGAAGCGCGCGCCGCTGATCTGGCGCAGCGCCTGGCCACCCTGGCCGGCGCCGTGGCGACCGACGGAGCACGCGCCGACCATGTGGCGGCGATCGCCGCGCTGTGCGAGCAGGCCCGGGGCATCCTGGGCCAGCGGCATCGCCAGGTCGATCAGCTGGTGCTGTTGTGCCGCGAGCTCACGGCGGGCATGACGGAGCTGTCGGAAGACGACAGCTGGGCGCAAGGCCAGTGTCAGCGCCTGCAGGACACCCTCGGTGGCGAAATCAGCCTGCGTGACCTGCGTGCCGCCGCCGCGATGCTGGCCGAGACGCGCCAGCGCCAGCAGCAGGTGCAGGGTGAACGCCGTGCCTCGCGCGCGACGCTCAAGCAACTGGTCCACGACATGCTTCAAGGCGTGGCCGACCTGGGCGCCCACGCGGGCCGCTTCCAGCAAGTCACGGCGCAGCACGCACAGGCGATCGAACAGGCCGACACGCTGGAAGGCCTGGCCGGTGTCGTGAAGGCGATGCTGGAAGACACGCGCACCGTGCAGGTGGCGGTGGCGCATTCGCACGAGCGGCTGCAGGCTGGCGGCACGCAAGCGGCCGCGCTGGAAAAACGCGTGCGCGAACTTGAAGCAGAGCTGACGCGTTTGTCAGACGAGGTCTGCACCGACATGCTGACCCAGGTCGCCAACCGCCGCGGCCTGATGCAGGCTTTCGAGCTTGAAAGTGCGCGCAGCCAGCGCGACGGCGACAGTGCCCTGGCCGTGGGCCTGATCGATATCGACAATTTCAAGAAGCTCAACGACACACTCGGCCATGCGGCGGGCGATGTGGCGCTGCAGTCGCTGGCCGCTGCGGTGCGCGAGCGGCTGCGCCCGGTGGACCATCTGGCGCGCTTCGGTGGCGAAGAGTTTGTGGTGCTGATGCCCGGGACAGCGGCCGAGGAGGCCGGCCAGGCCCTGTCGCGGCTGCAACGCAGCCTGAGCGAAGCGCTCTTCCTGCACCAGGGACGCGATGTCTTTGTGACATTTTCTGCTGGCGTCACGGCCTGGCGCCCGGGTGAGGCGCTGCAGCCGGCGCTGGCACGCGCTGACGAAGGCCTGTACGAAGCAAAGCGCACCGGCAAAAACCGCACCTGCGTGGCTTGAGTGGTCTGCGCTGGATGGGGTTGGTTGTCAAACCCTGATGCCATTGCTCACAACCCTGACTCAAGCAGCAGCAATACTGCGCCGACATAGTGGCCATGAGCCAGTTCACGCGCCGATCTTCCCAATCCGTATGAGTGCCCTGTCGAAGCTGTTTGATCCTTTGCGCCACGCCGCTGCGGCGTTTTTCAGGCACGACCTCGCGCTGCGCCGCGACGACTCCGGGCTGCAAATCGTGCTTGAACCCAAGGCCGAAGCGGCCAAGCATCACCGGCCGAAGAAGGGCAGCCGCGAAGATCTCGCCCGGCGCAAGGACAAGCAGGAACTGGCCCTGGTGCTGGAGCAACTTGACGCCTTGCTCGTCGAATTGCCCGAAACCCGGCAGACCCTGCGACCGCTGGTGTTCGTGGAAAAAGCGCTGCAAAAAAAGGGCCTGCGGGCCCTGCACAAGTTGCCTCTGGACGTGTTGCAGCGCGCGCTGGAGCAGCTCGAGGGCCTGGTGACGAACTGGTCGCCGGTGGGCCTGGCAAACCTGCGCTCGAAGATGGCGGTTGCGATCCTCGACCGTGAACACATGGACCCCGAAGCCGAGGCCGACGCCTACCGCACCGCAGCCGTCATCGACGACCCCGAGCCGGATGCTGCGCTGCCGCCTGTGCAATCGGAAAGTGACGACCAGGCACTGGCTGCGGCCTACGCGGCACTGGGTGCCGTGGCACCCTGTGACGAGATCGAATTCCAAGGCGAGCTTGGTTCGACCTCTGCCAAGGCGATGGCTGCGCCGCCGCCGCGCGCCACCGCGTCGGCCGGCGAGATCCGGTTGCTCGAAGTGCATCCCTGATGCACTGAGGCACCGCAGGAGGCTGCGGCGCGCCACCGAGGTGGGCGCGAACCGGGCAGAGTTTTTCGTGGTGCTTTTCGTGGTGCGCGGTGATGCCCTGCTTTCAGCCGGTGGCTGTGAGGCTGCTCTCGCTGCTTCAGGGCCAGGCCCGTTTGCACCGGGGGCGACAGCCGCACGATGCGCGCCGCTGTCAGACGCGGCCTGCAAAACAATGTCGCGTTTGCTGGCGCCCGATCGAAGGCAGCCCTTTGAGCATCGGGTGTGCGCGGTGCATGCGCCGCATGCACTGGACTGCAGCGTTTGCCCAGGAGCTCACCTTGACCGACAACCGAAACCCGAGCCGCGAAACGCGCGCGATGGATCTGACAGGCCAGACCACCGCCGCAAGGGACGCAGGCGACGAACCGCGATCAGACGCGCGATCAGACCAGCAAGCGCGCGAACATCTCTGGCAACTGATCAGCGACATGCGCTTCGGCATGCTCACGACGCGCAGTGCCGACGGCAGCCTGTGCGCGCGCCCCTTGACCACACAGAACACCGGCAAGCATGGGGGCGGTCGTGTGCTCGAATTTTTTGTCTCCGCCCGCGCCCAGCTGGTAGCCGAAATCGCCAGCGAAGAGCGACTCGCCGTCGTGTATGCAGACCCCGGCCAGGACTGCTATGTGTCGATCAGTGGTCGAGGCAAGGTGGTGCAGGATCCGCAGCGGCAACAGCAACTGTGGAGCCCCATCGCACAAGCCTGGTTTTCGGGCGGCGCAGAAGACCCGGACCTGCGATTGCTGCGCGTGAACATCGACGCCGCAGAGTACTGGGACGTTGACACCAACAAGATGGTGCAGTTGCTGAAGATGGCCAAAGCAGCCATCACGGGCAAACCGCCGACCGACATGAGTGAACACCGCGAGGTCTCGATGTAGTGTCTCGCAGCCGGCGCAATGGATGCGCGCCGCCGGACCTGCAATTGAAGCGCTTCAAGGAGATCTCTCATGCCCACTGCCAAACACCAGCGTCGCGGCGCATCGACCAGTCGCAAGATCTAGACCTTTCAGGAGCTTTGAACATGCGCCATCGTTGGCCGGTGAAGGCCCCATGAATCGAACAGCACAACGCGTGGCACCGATGCTGCTGATGTCTGCCCTGGCCGTCGTGCTGGTGGGTTCGGGTTGCGCCGTGTGGCGTGTCGGGCAGGCGGTCGAGATGGCGCGCTTGAGCGAAGCTTTCCAGCAGCGCCCGCCGGGCGCGGTAGTGCGCCTGCTGGTGGTGGGCGACAGCACTGCGGTCGGCACCGGCGCCTTGACGTCGGCTGCCAGCGTGGCCGGGCGTCTGGGGCTGGGTCACACGCGGCTGTGGGTCGAAAACCGTGCCCGCGACGGTGCCCGCTTTGCAGACGTGGCGGCCCAACTGGAGGGCGGCGATCAAGACTTCGACATCGTGCTGGTGCAGGCTGGCGGCAATGACGTGATCCGCCTCAGCAACTGGCTCGAGGTGCGCGCTGCTGTTGACCGTGTCACCCGCAAGGCGCGCGCCATGGCGCCCCTGGTGCTGCTGATGCCTGCGGGCAATGTCGGTAACGCACCCTTTTTCTTCGCACCCGTGCGGGGCTGGATGACCCGCCGTTCGCGTGAACTGCACGCCGTGGTGCGCGAAGTGGCGGCACAACACGGTGCGGTGTACGTCAACCTCTTCAAAGAGCGCGACGACGACCCCTTTGTGCTTGAGCCTGGCCTGCATGCGCGCGACGGCCTTCATCCCAGCGACGCGGGCTATGCCGTGTGGTGGCAGCAATTGATGGCGCAGCGCAGCCTTGATGCAGCCCTGCTGCCCGCCCGCTGAAAGCGCAGCGCCACTTCATGCACTGGTATTTCACGATGGTGACGCTGTGCTGACGACCGCACTGGTTCTGCTGGGGCTGGTAGTGCTGGCGTTGGCGCTGGCCGACCGTCCGGTCAAGCGCCTGCCGTTGTCGCCTGCCCTCATCTACCTCAGCGTGGGCTGGCTCGCGGGCGCCGTGCTGGGTGCGCCCGCGCCGCAGGCGCTTGAGCTGCACGCGCCTGTCCTGATGCTGGTGTTGGAACTGGCGGTGCTGGTGTCCTTGTTCGCGGTGGGCCTGCGGCTGCGCGTATTGCCCACCTTCAAGTCCTGGCGTCTGGCGCTGCTGCTGGCCGGGCCGGGCATGGTGATCACGATTGGTCTTGCCGCCATCGCTGCGTTCTGGCTGCTCGACCTGGCGTGGCCCGCAGCCCTGTTGCTGGCGGCCATCATGGCGCCGACCGATCCGGTGCTGGCGTCCGACGTGCAAATCCGCTCCGACCAGGACCGCGACGTGGTGCGCCTGGCAATCACGGCCGAAGGCGGCATCAACGACGGCACTGCACTGCCCGCCGTGATGCTGGCGCTGGGGCTGATGGGCCTGCATGCGCTGGGGCCGCATGGAGCCGATTGGTGGTGGGCCGACCTCGTCTGGCCGATCGGGGGTGGCGCCGCTCTGGGGGCAGGACTCGGGCTGCTGCTGGGCTGGGCCTTGAAGCGGCGTGCGCTGGGCGATGACCCACTCGAGCGCGACGAACTCATCTATGCAGGCGCCTTGTTGCTGGCGCTGGGACTGGCCCGCGCCACCGCAACGTCGTCATTCGTGCTCGTGTTCGTAGCTGGCGCGACGCTGCTGTTGCCGATGCGCGGCATGGCACAGCAAGGGCTGTCTGAACGCCTGCATGCCTTTGGCGCCCGCTGCGAGCGGCTGGTTGAAGCGACCACCGTGCTGGCGCTGGGGGTGATGCTGAATTCAGTCGCGCTTGGCTGGGCCGAGGTCGCCTTCGCGCTTGTGATGGCGCTGGCAGTGCGGCCGCTGGCGGTGTTGGCTGTCGTGCGCCGGGCGGCTTTGGCGGGCAGCCAGCGGCAGCTGGTGGCATGGTTCGGCATCCGCGGCATCGGCTCGCTTTTTTACTTGCTGTTTGTGCTGCAACACGGCGTCAGCGGCAGCCTGGCGCAGCGGTTGGTTTCTGCCACGCTGGTTTGTGTGGCAGCGTCGATCGTGCTGCACGGCGTCTCGGCCACGCCGCTGATGGCGCGTTACCACCGGCGCAAAGCAGCGGCCATGAAGGGTCGGGCATGAAGCGGCTGGCTTTGGCTTCGAGCATCGGCCCGCCACGCCGCGACCTGCTGATGCTGCTGCGGAGCGGCTGGCACTTCGGGCGCCGCACCTTGCGCAGCTTTCGCGCCAACCAGGGCCTGCTGCTGGCCGGCGCGGTGGCGTATTACGCGCTGTTGTCGATCGTGCCGCTGCTCATCCTGACGGTTATTGCCCTGTCTCACTTCATCGACCAGGGTGAGTTGCTGCGCACGCTGGGCCGCTACCTGGAGTGGCTGGTGCCGGGCCAGTCGGCGGCCATCGTCACCGAACTGGCGGGCTTTCTTGCGCGCCGCGAGGTGATGGGCTGGGTGCTGCTCGTGAGCATGCTGTTCTTCAGCTCGCTGGCCTTCACGGTGCTGGAAAACGCCATGTCGGTGATCTTCTTCCACCGTGTGGCGATTCGACGGCGCCACTTTCTGGTGTCGGCGTTGATACCGTACCTCTACATCCTGTGCTTGGGCGTGGGCATGCTGCTGGCGACGCTGGTGGCCGGTGGCCTGCAGACCGTGGGGCAGGAGCAGGTGGAGTTTCTCGGCCGCAGCTGGTCTCTGACCGGGCTGTCGGGAGCGCTGCTGTACCTGCTCGGTCTAACGGGGGAAGTGTTTGTGGTGGCGTCGGTGTACCTGGTCATGCCGGTGGGCCGGCTGTCGGTGCGGCACGCCTTGCTGGGCGCAATGACGGCGGCAGGGCTGTGGGAACTGTCGCGCCATGCGCTGGTGTGGTACTTCGCCACGCTGTCGCAGATCAGCACCGTGTATGGCTCGCTGACCACCGCCATCGCTGTGCTGTTGAGCCTGGAAGTGGGTGCCGCGCTGCTGCTGCTGGGCGCGCAGGTGATCTCGGAGTACGAGCGCAAGGGTCAGCCAGACGGCATGCCGCCACAGCAGTCACTGACCACGCAAGCGGCGCGCGGGCGCGCCTTGCGGTGACCCGTCGGCCGGCGCGGCGGCGGCACCGGTTGCCGCTTTCGCCCTGCCGCTGCCGCTGCCGAATCAGTACTTGACGACGCTTCCTTCGACCTTGATCGACGCGGCGGCGGGCACCGCTGTCGGTGCAGCGGCAACGGCCGGCGCTGTTTGCGCCGCCGCTGGGGCCTTTGCCGACATCGGCAGCAGCGGCACGATCAGCAACGCCACGATGTTGATGATCTTGATCAGCGGGTTGATGGCCGGGCCGGCGGTGTCCTTGTACGGGTCACCCACGGTGTCGCCGGTGACGGCGGCCTTGTGCGCTTCGGAGCCCTTGCCACCGTGGTGGCCGTCTTCGATGTACTTCTTGGCGTTGTCCCAGGCACCGCCGCCGGTACACATCGAGATGGCGACGAAGAGGCCGGTGACGATGGTGCCCATCAACAGGCCACCCAGCGCGGCCGGCCCGAGCAGCAGGCCCACCACCACTGGCACCACCACCGGCAGCAGGCTGGGGACGATCATTTCCTTGATCGCCGCTGTGGTCAGCATGTCCACCGCAGCGCTGTAGTCGGGCTTGCGCTTGCCGGCCATGATCAGGCCGTCCTCGAACTGCCGCCGGACTTCAACCACCACCGAGCCCGCAGCACGGCCCACGGCTTCCATTGCCATGGCGCCGAACAGATAGGGGATCAGGCCGCCGATGAAGAGGCCGACGATCACTTTCGGGTCGCTCAGATCAAACGCCACGCTCATGCCGCGGCCTTCGAGCGAGTGGGTGTAGTCGGCAAACAGCACCAGCGCGGCCAGGCCTGCAGAGCCGATGGCATAGCCCTTGGTGACGGCCTTGGTGGTGTTGCCCACGGCGTCCAGCGGGTCGGTCACGTCGCGCACTGACTTGGGCAACTCGGCCATCTCGGCAATGCCGCCGGCGTTGTCGGTGATGGGGCCGTAGGCGTCCAGTGCGACCACGATGCCGGCCATGCTGAGCATGGAGGTGGCGGCCACTGCGATGCCGTACAGGCCACCCAACTGG